>NZ_JCBCUW010000029.1:0-76578 GCF_059862525.1 Pseudomonas sp. MF08875 | reverse complement strand
CCGTCGAAGCCGTCAATCGGACAGTAGCGAGGATCAATCTACGCCCGCGCAAGCGCTTGGGCTGGAAGACGCCGTACGAAGTGCATACAGGGGTGAGCGTTGCACTTATGTGTTGAATTCAGGACTCCTTTCCCCGCCATCGGCGACAACAACTTCGGCACGACTTTCTGGCAGTGGAGTCCCGATCAATCCAACCCGACCTTATAAGCAGGTAAACATGACCACACCCTGGATTATCGACACCGAAGAAGGCGTCACCTACGTCAAAGGCCGAATCCTGAAAAAGGCCTACACCCGCGCGGAAGAAGGCGCCACCGAAGACGCTATTGTCACCTGTTGCGACCTATGGTCCCTGGTGCAAGCGCAAAGCATCGCCCTGTTGGCGCAAAACAACGTCTTGGTGCCCAAAGCCTTAAGGCGCGCCAAACGCACCGCCGGCAACTATGCCCAACTGTTCCTGGACGATGAAGGCACCGAACATCAGGGCCGCTTTTACTGGGCCGGCCTCGCCGCATTTGCCGCCAAGCAAGTCGTGGATGGCATCGAGTTCGCTGAAAGTAAATTCGATCATTTCATGGCCGACGCCAGGCTCATGTCTCGGGTCAGTTACTACTACTTGCTCAAGGGTAACTTCTGGCTGTTTCTCGAAATCACCCCGTGGATGCTCTATTGGCGCAAGTTTGGCCGCGAGGCGTTCTTTCGCGATGTCGATTGCCGGGATGTCACCACCTACGACCCGGTCATCACCCAACAGGTACAAGCCATGCCTTGGGCCCTGGGGGAAAACACTTCCTTGCGCCTGGATATGGAAAAGAACCTGCGCAAGTTAGATATCCGCCACCTCAACTGGCAGATGAACCTGACCGACGATAAAGGCGCGTTGGCGGAAATTAATCAGTGCAGGGCGACAGCGCCTTTGAAAGAGGGGTTTCGTTGGATTGAAGAATATGAGACAGCTGAAAAAACGACGCCTAATAGATTCAAGGAAGACCAAGCTTTCAAAAGCGCCGAGCACTTTCTGAAGCACGAACAAAATATTCACTTGCAAGCGATGATTTATAGCCACCCTGAGTTTGAACTGGCTATCGATAGTAATGACTTGGGGCGCAGGCTTTGGAACTTGGTGGGAACGAAGGATCCGACATTAGTATTTAATGCCGCGCCCATGATTACCCGGGAGATTGAAATTCGTGAGTTACAGCCCTATGGGCTTACGGAAGAAGACGTGACGGTCACTATGGGTTTGAAGCAGGGAAAACTCTACGACCCAGAGGCAAGGATGAAATATGTAATGGCCATCCTCAAGCAGTACCATTATCTGATGACAAAAGGTCGTGATTTTGACGGCCAGTTCCGCCTCTACATGATTGAGCAGATGCAGGTAATTGCAGCTTGGAAGGAGGCCTAATCATGCGTCGACATCAGCACCGGTGGTTACTGGGCGTCGGACTGCTACTAATATCTGTCCTTATCGTTAAATTTGCGAGCACCTATTTATCAACTGATAGGTCTTCCGCCAACTATAGGAATTCCCTTATGAATACTCGTGTGCTCGAGTTCGCATTAGGCGAACAAGGTGATGCCATTGTCCAACGTGCCAATTTTTCCATTCAACGCTCCGGGGTGAACAGCGTCCTGTTCTATACAGCTCAAAATGCTCAGCCAAAGCTTAGGCATCCAAAATACGGTTTAATATTCCCCTATGCCTACATGGTCCTTTTCTACGACAACGCCCGCGACACTTATGGGGTGGACGAAGTCGATATGAGCATCGAACTTCCCGACGCTCCACTTTTTGAAAAAATGACTGACCCGCAGCTTGAAGCATATGATCGGCAGGTTTATGAATTAGTAATGAATCTTCAGGCCAGCATTCAAGCAGTCGGTTGGCAACGATACATTATGCTGAGTGACCCCCGCCTAACTGGACGTATAACCTATCGTTTCAAAAGCAACTACCAAACACAAACAACCGACATGGACCCGAAGTTGATATCGCCACTTTTGGCCGACCCTAACTATCAACTTACCTGGGAGGAATGGCAAAATCTCAAGGGGGACTTTAATTGGCTATGGCAGGCCGAAGGCATGTTATTGGAAGTCCGCTATATGCGAGACTTCCGTACAGAGAGTTCTAAAAGACGTATTCTTGACAATTTGAATGTCATCCTCCAAACAACTAACAGCCTAAGCGGCGCCAGCCATCCCAACGAAGCCACACGCGCCAAATACGCCACAACCCTAGCAGGCGCCTTACTCCTGCGAATCAAGGCAGAAGAACAAGCACGAGCCCTGGGCTTACCCATCCTGGAAAGTTATCAAGACCCCACCATGGTCACGGGCGTGCCCGTGCCTTCGATGGAGAGCGTGGCAAAAGCCGAAGCCCTAAAACAAGCCCAAACCGCGCCACCGGAGCCGGTGTTACGCAAAGCCGCCGGCGAACTTTGCCCCCAGTCCGGGTGGTGGTTCACCCCCCCCCAAGTCAATTCCCGCCGTTACTTCCAACAAGGCACTCCTTTCCCCGCCATCGGCGACAGCAACTTCGGCACGACTTTCTGGCAGTGGAGTCCCGATCAATCCAACCCGAGGCTGTGACAACTGTCATGCCTTGGGCTTGGCCTTGCGGGGCTTGAGGTATTTGGTCAGGCCCTGGAACCACATCACCAGCGCCGGGTTGCCTTTGATCTGGATCGATTTGTCCTGAATGCCGGTCATGAACGCCAATTGCTTGTTCTTGGCCTGCATCGTGGCGAAGCCATAGGCGGCGTCCTTGAAGGCGATGGCGAACGCCGGTTCCGGGTACAGCCCGGATTTACTGGTGATGCGTTGGTTCTTGACCAGGAAGTGACGCGCCACCTTGCCGTCCAGGGTCTGTAATTGGAACACCAGCTCCTTGTCACCCAATTGCTGCTGAAACGCCGGGTTGGTGCGGCTGGCTTTGCCCATCAGCAAACCCAGCATCCACAGAAGAAAACGAAATTTCATGGGCACAGCCTCAATAGAAAAATGAACGGCCGGCGCAGTTTAGCGAGTTGGTTAAAGAACACCACAGTTACTGATCGTTAGGCGCAGATGGTGTATTTTTTGCGGCTGATGACTACCAGGTCACGCATTTAAATCTCTCCGGGGTTAATCCGCGCCCACAAAAAATGGGCACCCAACCCGGTTGGCGTGCCCACTTTTCAATACCGCGGGGGAGTTACGGGTTGACGCTGTCTTTAAGCGATTTGCCCGGTTTGAACGCGACGGTATTGCTGGCCTTGATTTTCACCGGCTCACCGGTCTGCGGGTTTTTGCCGGTGCGCGCGCCACGGTGGCGTTGCAGGAACGTGCCGAAACCTACCAGGGTGACGCTGTCCTTGCGGTGCAGCGCGCCGGTGATTTCTTCAAGCACTGTGTTGAGTACGCGGTTGGCCTGTTCTTTGGTGAGATCGGCTTTTTCGGCGATGGCGGCTGCGAGATCTGGTTTGCGCATAGGTGAAGCCTCTTTGACGGTTTTTTGTTGTTATGTCCGTGCCGCCCCCGGAGGGCGGCGCCAAGGCACCGCAGGCTCTACGCTGCGGCAGACGGGTGTGAGGATGGCACGCGCCCGACAGGGGCGCCAGTCTACTTGGGTGCTTTGTCGGCGCAAAAGCGGGGTGTATCCGACAGAACGACCTGTATTTACGCCAGCAACGCCGGAAGTTCCTTGTTCAGCGCCAGTTTGTCCATCAGCGCCGCGCCGGTGAGGGCATAGCCAAGCAATTGGCCGTCGGCGGCACGGCATAGCACCTTGATGTCGCCGCCCTGGCCTTCGACGGTCCAGTTGCCTTCCGCGCCCCGTGGCGGGGTGGAGACCACGAGCGGGCAGACCGGGGTTTTCACCGTGATCGGCATCGGCCCGTATTTGACCGCCGTCGGGTTGCCCACCAGGGTCTGTGCCAGGGCCTTGGAGCAGCTCATCAACGGCATCACGTACAGAAGGTTCAAGCCATCAACCTCGGCGCAGTCGCCCAGGGCATAGATATTGGCGTGGGACGTTTGCAGGTGGCGGTCCACCACCACGCCCCGGTTGACCACCAGGCCTGCCGCAGCCGCCAGGTCGATACGCGGGCGCAGGCCGATGGCCGATACCACCACATCGCAAGCAATCACCTGGCCATCAGACAGGTGCGCTTCAAGCCCCTCGGGCACCCGTTGCAGGCGATTGAGCACTGGCCCCAGGTGGAAACGCGCGCCAATGCCTTCAAGCCCGGCTTGTACCGCAGCGGCGGCGGCCGGGTGCAGCAGGGTTGGCATCACCTGCTCGCACGGTGCCACCAGTTGCACTTCGTAGCCGCCCAGGATCAGGTCGTTGGCGAACTCGCAGCCAATCAGGCCGGCACCCAGTACCAGGACGCGGCGCTTGCCGGCCGCTGCGGCGCGAAAGCGCGCGTAGTCTTCCAGGTCGTTGATGGGGAAGATCGACTCGCCGGCGTCGCCCTGCACCGGCACGCGCACGGTTTCCGCGCCCCAGGCCAGGATCAGGTCGCGGTAGGCCACCGCCTCTTCGCCGATCCACAGGCGTTTGTGGCCCGGGTCAATGCCGCTGATGCGCGTATGGGTGCGAACCTCGGCCTTGAGCTGTTCGGCCATGGCGCCGGGTTCGGCCATGCTCAGGCCATCGGCTTCCTTGTTTTTCGCAAAACCGGTGGAGAGCATGGGTTTGGAGTAGGAGCGGCCGTCATCGGCGGTAATCAACAGCAACGGGGTGTCGCTGTCGAGCTTGCGAAACTCCCGTGCCAGGTTATAGCCCGCCAGCCCGGTACCGATGATGACGACAGGTGCGCTCATTGCTTTCTCCTTGTTGTTGGATGAGTGAAATCAGGCGATTTCGATCATTTCAAAATCCATTTTGCCAACGCCGCAGTCTGGGCACAGCCAATCTGCCGGGACGTCTTCCCAGCGCGTACCGGCGAGGATGCCATCATCCGGCCAGCCGTCCGCTTCGTTATAGATCAGGCCGCAGACCACACATTGCCACTTCTTCATTGCTTACTTCCTCGGTTTCTCAGGCTTTTGCAGGCGCGAACGGTCGATAGACGGTTTGGGATAAGGCTTGGGTTGCCGTTCGGCTCAGGGCGTTTTGTACTGATCGGGATCAACAGATGCAAGCACGTTCGACGCACATACCGCAGCCCACCGGGCAAAATCGCCGGGCAGCATGTTAAGCTCGCCGCCTCATTTGCTGCCAATAATGACCCGCCGTGCCGCATTCAATGCTCGCTGTCTGGCTGCCCCGCAGCCAGTTATCGCCCCTCCCCGCTGCGCAAACCCTCGCCTGGTTGTTCGACGAAGGCTCCCTGACCCGGCGCCTGACGGCGCTCTCCCACGACGCCTTCAGCGTCACCCCGCTATTCGAGGGCTGGCAGGTGCTGCGCGACGACGAGTGCGCCACCCTGCAACTGCCCACCGGCAGCGAAGGCTGGGTGCGCGAGGTGTACCTGCGCGGCCACGGCAAGGCCTGGGTGTTCGCCCGTAGCGTGGCGGCGCGCAGTGCCTTGCAGGATGGCGGCTTGAACATGGACGAGTTGGGCAGCCGCTCGTTGGGCGAGTTGCTGTTCTGCGACCAGGCGTTCCAGCGGCGCGCCATCGAGGTTTGCCACTACCCGCGCCAGTGGCTGCCGGCCGAGTGCCAGGCCAGTGGTTTGTGGGGCCGCCGTTCGCGGTTCGATCGCGGCGCCCTCAGCGTCCTGGTGGCGGAAATCTTCCTGCCGGCCCTCTGGCACGCCGCCTGCGCCACCGAGGAGAACAGCTGATGTACCAACGCCTGCTCAAATCCCTGAACCACCTCAACCCCCGCGCCTGGGACTTTGTCCAGCTCACGCGAATGGACAAGCCCATCGGCATCTACCTGCTGCTATGGCCGACCCTGTGGGCGTTGTGGATCGCTGGCAAGGGCTCGCCGTCCCTGGCCAACATCGTGATTTTCGTGTTGGGCGTGGTGCTGACCCGCGCCGGCGGCTGCGTCATCAACGACTGGGCCGACCGCAAGGTGGACGGCCATGTCAAACGCACCGAACAACGGCCGCTGGCCAGCGGCAAGATCACTTCTAAAGAAGCGCTGGTGTTTTTTGCGGTGCTGATGGCTATCAGCTTCCTGCTAGTGCTGCTGACCAACGCGGCGACGATCTGGCTGTCGTTCGGCGGCCTGGCCCTGGCGGCCAGCTATCCGTTCATGAAGCGCTACACCTATTACCCGCAAGTGGTGCTGGGCGCGGCGTTTTCGTGGGGCATCCCGATGGCGTTCACCGCCGAAACCGGCAGCCTGCCTGCCACCGCGTGGTTGTTGTGGATCGCCAACCTGCTGTGGACCGTGGGCTACGACACCTACTACGCCATGACCGACCGCGACGACGACCTGCGCATCGGGGTCAAATCCACCGCCATTCTGTTCGGCGACGCCGACCGCGCCATTATCCTGACCCTACAAGTGCTGGCCCTGGGTTGCCTGCTGCTGGCCGGTTCGGCTTTTGAGCTGGGCGCCTGGTTCCACGCCGGGTTGCTGGTGGCGCTCGGCTGCTTTGCCTGGGAGTTCTGGTACACCCGCGACCGCGACCGCCTAAAGTGCTTCCGCGCGTTTCTGCATAACCACTGGGCGGGGTTGGCGATTTTCGTCGGGATTGTGCTGGACTACGGGGTGCGTTGAGGGCTGTTGGCGGGGCCGTGTTTTAGATCGCTATCGCGGGCTGGCCCGCTCCCACAGGGGTGGCACTCTTCAGCTGTGGGAGCGGGCGGCGACTCGACCCAAGCTACGGCTTGGCCACTTTCCAGGCGCCGTCCATTTTGCCGTCGCCGGTCTTGTCCCCGGCCTGCTTGTCCATCACGAAGGTGTACAGCGGTTTGCCGCCATAGGCCCATTGCATCGTGCCGTCGTCACGCTTGATCGCCGTCCACTTGCCCATGTCCTTGTCGGTGGCAGCGGCGGCCAGCGGTGGCCAGTTGGTGGCGCACTTGTCGTTACACATGGACTTGCCGTCGGCGTCCTTGGCGAAGGTATAGAGGGTCATACCCTGGTGATCGACCAACACGCCGTCCTGGCTCATCGCCGGGTCGGCAGCCAGCGCCAGGCTCGGGAGAATGAGCGCCGCGGCGGCCAGTAGGGCTTTGCAGGAGTAAGTCATGGAAACCGTCCTTTTGTGGTGGTGAGGATTCGGACTCCAAGCTTAGTTCAGGAACCCCTCCTACGCCGGGGGCCAAAAATACTGTCACACGACTGCAATAATTCCGTTATCTAATGCGGCGCAAGACAGTTAAATGACAAGAGGATTGAGCATGGTTGGCAGGAGCATTCTGATCGTTGACGACGAAGCGCCCATCCGCGAGATGATCGCCGTTGCGTTGGAAATGGCCGGCTACGACTGCCTGGAGGCAGAAAACTCCCAGCAGGCCCATGCCATCATCGTCGACCGCAAGCCCGACCTGATCCTGCTGGATTGGATGCTGCCCGGCACCTCGGGCATCGAGTTGGCCCGGCGCCTCAAGCGCGATGAGCTGACCGGGGATATCCCGATCATCATGCTCACGGCCAAGGGCGAGGAGGACAACAAGATCCAGGGCCTGGAAGTGGGCGCCGACGACTACATCACCAAACCGTTTTCTCCTCGCGAACTGGTGGCACGCCTCAAGGCCGTGCTGCGCCGCGCCGGCCCCACTGATGGCGAAGCGCCGATCGAAGTCGGCGGCCTGCTGCTCGACCCTATCAGCCACCGCGTCACCATCGACGGCAAACCCGCCGAAATGGGCCCTACCGAATACCGCTTGCTGCAGTTTTTCATGACCCACCAGGAACGCGCCTACACTCGCGGGCAACTGCTCGACCAGGTGTGGGGCGGCAACGTGTACGTCGAAGAACGCACGGTGGACGTGCATATCCGGCGCCTGCGCAAAGCCCTCGGCGAGGCTTACGAGAACCTGGTGCAAACCGTGCGTGGCACTGGTTATCGCTTTTCGACAAAAGGTTGAAGGCAGTTGCGAGTGGTTAGCGGCCAGCGGCAAGAAAAAGCCGGATCGCTCTAACTTGAAGCTTGCAGCTCAAAACTTGCAGCTGCTTTGAAGGATTCAAAGTGAACCAGAATTGGCATGGCACCCTGATCCGCCACATGCTGCTGTTAACCACCGGTTGCCTGCTGGTGGGGCTGATGAGTGGCTACTACGGCTGGAGCCTGGCCATTGGCCTGGCGGTGTACCTGGGCTGGACTCTCAAGCAGCTCCTGCGCCTGCACGAGTGGCTGCGCCAGCACAAACCCGACGAGCCACCGCCCGATGGCTATGGGCTGTGGGGCGAGGTGTTCGACAGCATCTATCACCTGCAACGCCGCGATCAACGGGTGCGCGGGCGCTTGCAAGCGGTGATCGACCGCGTGCAGGAATCCACCGCCGCCCTCAAGGACGCGGTGGTGATGCTCGACAGCGACGGCAACCTGGAATGGTGGAACCGCGCCGCCGAAACCCTGCTGGGCCTCAAGACCCCACAGGACAGCGGCCAACCCGTGACCAACCTGGTACGTCACCCGCGCTTCAAGGAGTATTTCGAGCAGGACAGCTACGCCGAGCCGCTGGAAATCCCCTCGCCCACCAACGATCGCCTGCGTATCCAGCTCTACATCACCCGCTACGGCAACAACGAACACCTGATGCTGGTGCGCGACGTGACGCGCATCCATCAACTGGAGCAGATGCGCAAAGACTTCATCGCCAACGTCTCCCACGAACTGCGCACGCCGCTGACGGTGATCTGCGGCTACCTGGAAACCCTGCTCGACAACGTCGAGGAGGTGAACCCGCGCTGGGGCCGCGCCTTGCAGCAAATGCAGCAACAGGGCGGGCGCATGCAGACGTTGCTCAACGACTTGCTGCTGCTGGCCAAGCTCGAAGCCACCGATTACCCCTCCGACAACCACCCCGTGGCGGTCGATACCCTGCTGCAATCGATCAAAAACGACGCCCAGGCCTTGTCCGGCCAACGCAACCAACGCATCACACTGGAGGCCGACCCCGGGCTGGCGCTCAAGGGCAGCGAGGCGGAGTTACGCAGTGCGTTTTCCAACCTGGTGTTCAACGCGGTCAAGTACACCCCCGCCGAGGGCAACATCCGCGTGCGCTGGTGGGGCGACGAGCAAGGCGCGCACCTGAGCGTGCAGGATTCAGGCATCGGCATCGACAACAAGCACCTGCCGCGCCTGACCGAACGTTTCTACCGCGTCGATTCGAGCCGCAACTCCAACACCGGCGGCACCGGGCTGGGGCTGGCCATCGTCAAGCACGTGCTGCTGCGCCACCGCGCGCGCATGGAAATCAGCAGCGTGCCGGGCCACGGCAGCACGTTCACCTGCCATTTCGCCCCGGCGCAGGTCACGCGGGTATTGCTGGCCGACCCGGACTGAGCGGGTTAAGGCGCTAGCCTCAAGGGGGCGCTGGCTTGCCTGCGATGGCCGCCAGCAAGTCGCCCAGATTGCCCGCAGCACCTAAAGGCCACTAGGCAAGCGCCCTATCAGCCGCTACATTGCCTGACTTGCGCCTGCTCAGCAGGCCCGTAACACCCCCTTTTTGATTAGACGGAACCCGCAAAACTCCATCATGGACCCTTCCCCTGGCTTGACCTTCGCAACACTGTTCGCCGATTTCGGCATGATTCTTTTTGCACTTGTCCTGGTTCTGCTCAACGGCTTCTTCGTTGCGGCCGAGTTCGCCATGGTCAAGTTGCGCTCGACCCGCGTAGAGGCCATCGCCGAGCAGAATGGCTGGCGCGGGCACATCCTGCGCACCGTGCACAGCCAACTCGACGCCTACCTGTCGGCCTGCCAACTGGGTATCACCCTCGCCTCCCTGGGCCTGGGCTGGGTCGGTGAACCGGCGTTCGCCCACATCCTGGAGCCGCTGCTCAGCGCCGTGGGTGTGGAATCGGCTGAAGTGGTCAAAGGCGTGTCGTTCTTTACCGCGTTCTTCATCATTTCGTACCTGCACATCGTGGTCGGCGAGTTGGCGCCCAAGTCCTGGGCGATCCGCAAACCCGAGCTGCTGTCGCTGTGGACTGCCGTGCCGCTGTACCTGTTCTACTGGGCCATGTACCCGGCTATCTACCTGCTCAACGCCAGCGCCAACGCCATTTTGCGCATCGCCGGCCAAGGCGAGCCCGGCCCGCACCACGAACACCACTACAGCCGCGAAGAACTCAAGCTGATCCTGCACTCCAGCCGTGGCCAGGACCCCAGCGACCAAGGCATGCGCGTACTGGCTTCGGCCGTGGAAATGGGTGAACTGGAAGTGGTCGATTGGGCCAACTCCCGCGAAGACCTGGTGAGCATCGAGTTCAACGCGCCGCTCAAGGAAATCCTCGCCCAATTCCGCCGCCACAAGTTCAGCCGCTACCCGGTGTACGACACTGAGCGCAACGAGTTCGTCGGCCTGTTGCACATCAAGGACCTGCTGCTGGAACTGGCGGCCCTGGACCACATCCCCGAATCGTTCAACCTGGCTGAGCTGACCCGCCCGCTGGAACGCGTCTCGCGGCACCTGCCGCTGTCGCAGTTGCTGGAACAGTTCCGCAAGGGCGGCTCGCACTTCGCCCTGGTCGAAGAAGCCGACGGCAATGTCATCGGCTACCTGACCATGGAAGACGTGCTCGAAGTGCTGGTGGGCGACATCCAGGACGAACACCGCAAGACCGAGCGCGGCATCCTCGCCTACCAACCCGGCAAGCTGCTGGTGCGCGGCGACACGCCGCTGTTCAAGGTCGAACGCCTGCTGGGCATCGACCTGGACCACATCGAAGCCGAAACCCTGGCCGGGTTGGTCTACGAAACCCTCAAGCGGGTGCCGGAAGAGGAAGAAGTGCTGGAAGTCGAAGGGCTGCGCATCATCATCAAAAAGATGAAAGGCCCGAAAATCGTCCTGGCCAAGGTGTTGATGCTCGATTAATCAACGCCCTCACTGCCCGCCCAACGCAAAGTTGGGCAAAGCCCCCAACGGTTGGTTGAACTGGTAGGGGATCGACACCAGCCCCAGCCCGGTATTGCGCTGCACCACAAAATGCAGGTGCGGGCCGCTGCTGTTGCCGGTGTTGCCCGACAGGGCCAGGGCGCTGCCCACCGCCACCCGTTGGCCTTCGCGCACACTCACCGAACCGCGCTTGAGGTGCAGGTACACACCCATGGTGCCGTCGTCGTGCAGCACCCGCACGAAATTGCCGGCCGGGTCGGTGCCGCGGCCACTCTGGCCGTTCTCGGTTTTCACCACCACCCCGCCACGCGCCGCGATGATCGGCGTGCCTTCGGGCATGGCGATATCGATGGCGTAGCGGCTCTTGGCGCCGAAATGGCTGTAGCTGCCATTGGCGCCCTGGCTCACGCGAAACGGCCCACCCCGCCAGGGCAACGAGTAGCGATAGGCCTGGGCGACGCCTGAGGGGTCGCCCAGCGAGTAACGCAGCCGTGGGGTATAGGCCAGCGGCTTACCGGCCCGCGTGGCCGTGAGCAGCGCCAGGCGCTGGTTGCTGCGCGCCGGCAGGATCTGGCGGATGGGCCGCGGCGGCGCGCCGCTGACATTCTTCAACCCGGCAAAGCTCAGCTCGATTTCCACCGGGGCGTACAGGTCATTGCGCACGAACACGCTGTCCACGCCCTTGTGCTGCTTGATATCCAGGCGTACCTGGCGCTCCAGGCGTTCGACCATGCGGTCGCGGAACACGAACGGCTGGGCCCCGCGTGACGGTCGGTCGCTGTAGGAAACCACGCCATTGGCGTCGGTGGACTTGTAGATCGTCATGGCCGCCGCCGAGCTGGCGACCACGCACAGACCACAGAAAACAAGCACGCGCGCGAACATGGGACGACGCTCTGTCAGAAAAGACGTGAAAGCAGCCTAGCAGCTGCAATCCATCAGCGTAGGGGGCCAATGTTGCAAGTTCAGGACGCCGGCGCGGCGGCGTTCAATTGCAGTACCGGGTAGGCCGCGCCCGTGTCCACCCAGCGAAAGCTGCCGGGCGCGGGCCGTAGGGTTTCCCAGTGCTCGGCACTCCATTGCAGGGCCAGCCAGGGTTGGCCGTATTCGTCCAGGTGATCGACTTTCCACACCAGCCCCGAGCCCAGCAGCAGTTGATAGCAGCGCCGTTCTTCGTCCGTGGCGTCGTCGGCCACCTGGGTGAGTTGGATGCCCTGGGTCAGCCACACTAGCCGCCCGCCCTCGACAAAGCCTTGGCTCACGCCCTCGCACAGTTCGCAGATCATCGCTGGCATCTCCTCAACGCAAAGGCCTGATGATGGCGCGAACCAGGCACGCTGCAAAAGCCCCAAGGGATGTCTGTCCATGTAGCAAGCGGGTTCGCCCGCTTGCTACGAGGGTCAGGCGCCGGGGACGAAGTGCTTTTGCGCCGTGCCGCGGGCGATGAGGCGGGAGATATAGTCGAGTTTCTGCGCATCTTGGTCGACGAAGCGGAAGGTCAGTTGCAGCCATTCGCTGTCGGGCTTGGGCTCGTGGGCGACAACGGCGTGCAGGTAGCCGTTGAGGCGGGCGATTTCAGCGTTTTCGCCCTGCTCCAGGTCGAGCACGGCGCTGTCGAGGATCTGCGGCAGGGTGTCGGTGCGTTTAACCACCAACAGTGCTTCCTTGATGCTCAAGGCCTTAATCACGCAGGTTTGGGTGCCGCTGGGCAGGCGCAACTGGCCCTGGCCACGACCGCCAGTGACACTCGGCGCAGCGGACTTGACCGGCGGGCTGTTGAGCAGGCCCTTGGACGGCACCACCGGGGCGGAAGGCTTGACCACTTCGGCCTTGCCGCCGGTCAGGGCGCTGAGGGAATCGTTGCCGAACGCCGAGTTCATCTTGGTTGGCGCGCTGTTCATCAAGGTGTCGAGCTTGCCGACCTTGTTCAGCGCCTGCTTGACCTTGGTCAGCAGTTGTTCGTTGGTGAAGGGTTTGCTCACATAACCGGAGACCCCAGCCTGGATCGCCTGGACAACGTTTTCCTTGTCGCCACGGCTGGTGACCATCACGAACGGCATGCCCTTGAGCTGTTCTTGGCCACGGCACCAGGTCAGCAGTTCCAGGCCCGACATTTCCGGCATTTCCCAGTCGCACAGCACCAGGTCGAACGACTCGCGGGCCAGGATGGCCTGGGCCTTCTTGCCGTTCACCGCGTCTTCGATCTTGATGCCCGGGAAGTAGTTGCGCAGGCACTTCTTCACCAAGTCACGAATGAACGAAGCGTCGTCCACCACCAACACACTGACCTTACTCATCGACCACCCCTTTTAAAATCCCGGCAAGCATAACGCTGGCTGATGGCAATTCGCCAAAACTCTTCAGTCACGCCGGGACTTTTTTCGTTCGCGGGTGCTATGAATTCAAAAACCGCAAACAAAAACGCCCGGCCAGAGGGCCGGGCGCTTTTACTGGGCAACCTTACTTATCGTCAGCTTTGCCCGGAACATTAGCCTTTTCAGCGCTGGTGCCTTCAACTTCTTCCTTCATACGCGCCAGGCCCAAATGGCGCACGTCGGTGCCGCGCACCAGGTAGATCACCAACTCGGAAATATTGCGCGCGTGGTCGCCAATGCGCTCCAGCGAACGCAGCACCCAGATGATGCTCAGTACCCGGGAGATGGAGCGCGGGTCTTCCATCATGTAGGTGGCCAACTCGCGCAGGGCGGTCTTGTATTCGCGGTCGATGATCTTGTCGTACTGGGCCACCGACAGGGCCAGTTCAGCGTCGAAGCGGGCGAAGGCGTCCAGGGCATCGCGCACCATGTTGCGTACCTGGTCACCGATGTGACGCACTTCGACGTAGCCACGTGGCGCTTCGCCTTCTTCGCACAACTGGATGGCACGGCGGGCGATCTTGGTGGCTTCGTCGCCGATACGCTCCAAGTCGATCACCGATTTGGAGATGCTGATAATCAGCCGCAGGTCCGACGCCGCCGGTTGGCGACGGGCGAGGATGCGCAGGCACTCTTCGTCGATGTTGCGTTCCATCTGGTTGATCTGGTCGTCGATCTCACGCACCTGCTGGGCCAGGCCGGAATCCGCCTCGATCAGCGCCGTCACGGCGTCATTGACCTGCTTTTCCACCAACCCGCCCATGGCCAGGAGGTGGCTGCGCACTTCCTCCAGTTCAGCGTTGAACTGGGCGGAAATGTGATGGGTTAAACCTTCCTTCGAAATCATGGTTTTGCTCCGCAAAAGCTGTAAGTCACAAGCTACAAGCTGCAAGTTGATCGGTGGCGCTGCGTTGAACCGCGCTTACTGGCCGCTTAAAGCTTGCGGCCCGTAGCTGCCCCCCTACTAGCCATAGCGACCGGTGATGTAGTCTTCGGTCTGTTTTTTCGCCGGGTTGGTGAACAGGGTGTCGGTATCGCCGAATTCCACCAGTTTGCCCATGTACATGAACGCGGTGTAGTCGGACACCCGCGCCGCTTGCTGCATGTTGTGGGTAACGATGACGATGGTGAACTTGGATTTGAGCTCGTAGATCAGTTCTTCGACTTTCAGGGTCGAGATCGGGTCGAGTGCCGAGCAGGGTTCGTCGAGCAGCAGCACTTCAGGTTCCACCGCGATGGTGCGGGCGATCACCAAGCGTTGCTGCTGGCCGCCGGACAGGCCCAGGGCCGATTCGTGTAAGCGGTCCTTGACCTCATCCCACAGCGCCGCGCCCTTGAGCGCCCATTCCACGGCTTCGTCGAGCACGCGTTTTTTATTGATGCCCTGGATGCGCAAGCCGTAGACCACGTTTTCGTAGATGGTCTTGGGGAACGGGTTGGGCTTTTGGAACACCATACCGACGCGGCGACGCAGTTCGGCCACGTCTTCGCCCTTGCGGTAGATGTTGTTGCCGTACAGGTTGATGGCGCCCTCGACGCGGCAGCCGTCCACCAAATCGTTCATGCGGTTGAAGGTGCGCAGCAACGTGGATTTGCCGCAGCCGGACGGGCCGATAAATGCCGTCACGCGCTGCTTGGGAATGTTCATGCTGACGTCGAACAGCGCCTGTTTTTCGCCGTAGAACAGGCTCAGGCCGGGCACTTCAATGGCCACGGTTTCCTGGTCCAGGTTCAGGCTCTGCTTGTCGCGGCCCAGGGCCGACATGTTGATGCCGTGGCTGTGTGTTTCGTGTTGCATGGTCGCACTCCGTTTGTAGCTGCAAGCTTCTAGCTGCAAGCCGCAAGATTTGAGCAAAGGCGGCTTGTAGCTGGCCGCTTGTGACTAAACGTACGTTTTAGCTGCAAGTTTTTAGCTGCAAGCTACAAGGTTTGAGCAAAAGCGGCTTGTAGCTTGCCGCTTGCCGCTAACAGCTTCAGCTGTCCAACGCTTTGTATTTTTCGCGCAGGTGGTTACGGATCCACACCGCTGACAGGTTAAGTGTGGCAATCACCAGTACCAGCAACAGCGCCGTGGCGTACACCAGCGGCCGCGCGGCCTCGACGTTGGGGCTCTGGAAGCCGACGTCATAGATGTGGAAGCCCAGGTGCATGATCTTCTGGTCCAAGTGCAGGTACGGGTAGTTGCCGTCCAGGGGCAGCGACGGCGCCAACTTGACCACGCCCACCAGCATCAGCGGCGCCACTTCGCCCGCGGCGCGGGCCACGGCGAGGATCATGCCGGTCATCATCGCCGGGCTGGCCATGGGCAGCACGATCTTCCACAGGGTCTCGGCCTTGGTCGCGCCGAGGGCCAGGGAGCCTTCGCGCACGGTGCGCGGGATGCGCGCCAGGCCTTCTTCGGTGGCCACGATCACCACCGGCACCGCCAGCAGCGCCAGGGTCAGGGACGCCCAGAGCAGGCCCGGGGTGCCGAAGGTCGGTGCTGGCAAGGCTTCGGGGAAGAACAAACGGTCCACCGAGCCACCCAGCACATAGACGAAGAAGCCCAGGCCGAATACCCCGTAGACGATGGCCGGGACGCCCGCCAGGTTGTTCACCGCAATGCGGATCAACCGGGTCATGGTGCCCTGGCGGGCATATTCACGCAGGTACACCGCCGCCAGCACGCCGAACGGGGTGACGATCATGGCCATGATGAGGGTCATCATCACGGTGCCGAAAATCGCCGGGAAGATCCCGCCTTCGGTGTTGGCTTCACGGGGGTCGTCGCTGAGGAATTCCCAGACCTTGCTGAAGTAGAAGCCGATTTTGGTGAGGGTGCCCATGGCGTTCGGCTGGTAGGCATGCACCACTTTGCCGATGTCGATCTCGATTTCTTTGCCGTTGGCGTCGCGGGCGGTGAGGCTGTCGCGGTTGAACTGGGCGTGCAGGTCGGCCAGTTGCGCCTCGATGGCCTGGTAGCGGTTGTTCAGCTCGGCGCGGTCGGCGTCCATATCAGCCTGGGCGGCGGCGTCGAGGGTGCCGGCCAGTTCCAGTTTGCGCCCGTGCAGGCGCACCCGCTCAAGGCCGGCGTTGATGGCGCCGATATCGGATTTTTCCAGGGTCTTGAGCTGGGCCGCCAGGTTGCTCACGCGCTCGATGCGTGCTTGCAGTTCGGGCCAGGCTGCTTCGCCTTCGGCTACCACCTTGCCGGCCTCCTTGACGTTGACCAGGTAGCCGTAGAAGTTGCCCCACTCGCGGCGCTCCAGCGCCATCAGCTCGCGCGGGGTGGTCTGGTTGGTCAGCCAATCGCCGACGATCCAGGTGAAGTCCGTGCCGTTGATGTCGCGGTTGCCGACTTTAATCAGCTCGCGGGTCATGAATTCCGGGCCGTCATCGGGCACCGGCAGGCCGGCGCTCTTGAGACGGGCGCGTGGCACTTCTTCCTTCTGCACCACTTCACCGACGATCAGGTGATTGGCCTGGCCCGGTACGTCGTAGTTGGCGTGGACCAGGTCGGCCGGCCAAAAATGGCCCAGGCCGCGCACCGCGATGACCGCCAGCAGGCCGATGGTCATGATGACCGCGATGGAAACCGCGCCACCGCTGATCCAGACGCCCGGGGCGCCGCTCTTGAACCAACCTTTCAGGGAGTTCTGTTTCACAGACTTCTACCTTTGTTAAAGCGACGAATATTTCTTGCGCAGACGCTGACGAATCAGTTCGGCGAGGGTGTTCATGACGAAGGTGAACAGCAGCAGCACCAGCGCCGAGAGAAAGAGCACGCGGTAGTGGCTGCCGCCGACTTCCGATTCGGGCATTTCCACCGCGACGTTGGCGGCCAGGGTGCGCAGGCCTTCGAACAGGTTCATTTCCATGACCGGGGTGTTGCCCGTGGCCATCAGCACGATCATGGTTTCCCCGACCGCGCGGCCCATGCCGATCATCAGCGCCGAGAAAATCCCCGGGCTGGCGGTGAGGATCACCACGCGGGTCATGGTCTGCCACGGCGTGGCGCCCAGGGCCAGCGAGCCCAGGGTCAGGCCGCGCGGCACGCTGAACACGGCGTCTTCGGCGATGGAATAGATGTTGGGGATCACCGCAAAGCCCATGGCCAGGCCCACCACCAGAGCGTTGCGCTGGTCGTAGGTGATGCCCAGGTCGTGGGAGATCCACATGCGCATGTCACCGCCGAAGAACCAGTTCTCCATAAACGGGCTCATGTACAGCGACAGCCAGCCGACGAGCAGGATCACCGGGATCAGCAATGCGCTTTCCCAGCCTTCCGGGACCTTCAGGCGGATCGATTCGGGCAGGCGGCTGAAGGTGAAACCGGCGACCAGGATGCCGATCGGCAGCAGCATCAGCAGGCTGAAAATGCCCGGCAAGTGCCCTTCGACATACGGCGCCAGGAACAGGCCGGCGAAGAAGCCGAGGATCACCGTGGGCATGGCTTCCATCAGCTCGATCACGGGTTTGACCTTGCGGCGCATGCCCGGGGCCATGAAGTAGGCGGTGTAGATTGCGGCGGCAATCGCCAGCGGCGCGGCCAGCAGCATCGCGTAGAACGCGGCCTTGAGCGTGCCGAAGGTCAGCGGCGAGAGGCTCAGCTTGGGCTCGAAATCGGTGTTGGCGGCGGTCGATTGCCAGACGTACTTGGGCTCGTCGTAGTTCTCGTACCAGACCTTGCTCCACAGCGCGCTCCAGGACACTTCCGGGTGCGGGTTGTCCAGCAGCAACGGTTGCAGCTTGCCGCCCGCTTCGACGATCACGCGGTTGGCCCGTGGCGACAGGCCGAAAATCCCGGCGCCGTCGACCACTTGGTCCACCAGCAAGGTGCGGTGCGCGGTGCTGTGGAACACGCCGAGCTTGCCGGCGGCGTCCAGGGCGACAAAGCCCTTGCGGCGCTCTTCGGCGGTGATTTCGAGGATAGGCGCGGTGCCCATCTGGAAGGTGCGGATCTGCTTGAGGCGCTGTTCGCCGTCCGGGTCGCGGGCCATGAACCACTGGGCCAGGCCGCCCTTGGAGTCGCCGACGATCAGCGAGATGCCGCCCACCAGTTGGGTGCTGGCGGTGACGTGCGCCTCGCCGTCCTCAAGCAGTTTGTAGCGGCCGTTGAGGCTCTTGTCGCGCAGGCTGAACACGTCGGCCTGGGCGCGGCCATTGACCACGTACAGCCATTGCTGGCGCGGGTCGATGAAGATGGCTTTGACCGGCTCGGTCATCTGCGGCAGGTCGATGCGCGCCTGCTCGCTGGTGACTTCGCCGGTCATCATGTTTTCTTCGCTGGTCAGCGACAGCACATGCAACTGCGAACCGGTGGAGCCGGCGAGCACCAGGGTGGTGTCGGTGGCATTGAGGCTCACGTGCTCCAGGCTGCGGCCTTGCTCATCGAGGGCAATCGGCGCTTCGCCGTAAGGGTACTCAATGGCGGGCGAGATGGTTTTTTTGCTGTCCGGGTAGGTGACCTTGTAGGTGTGGCGGAACACCAGCGCCTGGCCGTTGGACAGGCCGACCACCACCAGCGGGCTGCCAGGCTGATCTTCGCCGATGGACGAGACGCTGGCACCGGCCGGGATCGGCAGGCTTACGCGGCTCAGTTCGGCACCGCTGTCGAGGTCAAAAAACAGGGCCTGGCCCTTGTCGGAAACCCGCATGGCAACCTGGTTCTGCTCTTCGAGCGAGATCATCAGGGGCTTGCCGGCGTCCTGCATCCAGGCCGGGGCGAGCGGGTCCTTGGCGGTCAGGTCGGCGCCCTGGAACAGCGGCATCACCACGTAGCCGAGGAAGAAGAAAATCAAGGTGATCGCCGCGAGAACGGCCAGCCCGCCCACCAGGACGTACCAGCGGGTCAGGCGATCTTTAAACGCGCGGATGCGGCGCTTGCGTTGCAGCTCAGGCGTATTGAAATCAATTCGCTTGGGAGGAGAAGTCGTAGTCATGGGGGAATTGGCCAGATCATTCATGCGCACACCCTAGCGATCCTGTATGACAGAAAGATGACAATGCAGTGACGCAACAAATCCGCCGCCCGTGGGTACTGGCAGCGGACCGAAAAATTGAAGGGTGTAGGCGGACCTGGGTGGGCCCGGCGCTACACCGGGTAATGCAGGCTTATGCGCCTTATTTCAGACCCAGGTCAGCCAGTGCCTTGGCGGCGACTTTGGCTGGCAGCGGGATGTAGCCGTCTTTGACCACAACTTCCTGGCCCTGCTTGGACAGCACCAGTTTCACGAACTCGGCTTCCAGCGGGGCCAGAGGCTTGTTCGGGGCTTTGTTGATGTACACGTAGAGGAAGCGCGACAGCGGGTACTTGCCGTTCAGGGCGTTTTCTTCGGTGTCTTCGATGAAGTCAGTGCCGCCCTTCTTGGCCAGGGCCACGGTTTTCACACTGGCGGTCTTGTAGCCGATGCCCGAGTAACCGATGCCGTTGAGCGAAGAGCTGATCGACTGCACAACCGACGCCGAGCCTGGTTGCTCGTTGACGTTGGGCTTGTAGTCGCCTTTGCACAGGGCTTCTTCTTTGAAGTAGCCGTAGGTGCCGGATACCGAGTTACGGCCGAACAGTTGCACTGGCTTGTTGGCCAGGTCGCCGGTCACGCCCAGGTCGCCCCAGGTTTTCACGTCAGCCTTGGCGCCGCACAGGCGAGTGGAGGAGAAGATCGCATCGACCTGTTCCATGGTCAGGTGCTTGATCGGGTTGTCCTTGTGCACGAACACGGCCAGGGCATCCACTGCCACCGGGATGGCGGTCGGCTTGTAGCCGTACTTCTGCTCGAAGGCCGCCAGTTCGGTGTCCTTCATCTTGCGGCTCATCGGGCCCAGGTTAGAGGTGCCTTCGGTCAGCGCAGGTGGCGCGGTGGCGGAGCCAGCGGCTTGAATCTGGATGTTGACGTTCGGATATTCTTTTTTGTAATGCTCGGCCCACAACGTCATGAGGTTGGCCAGGGTATCGGAACCGACGCTGGACAGGTTGCCCGACACACCAGTGGTCTTGGTGTAGCTCGGGATAGCAGGGTCAACAGCGGCAACCGCATTGGCAGTCGCTACGCCAGCAGCGACAAACGTCATTGCCGCCATCAAACGCTTCAGTTTCATGCCTTACTCCTAGCAGATAGGGTGTGTTATTCGGGGCCAAGTATCAGCAGGCCGTGTGAACACTCTATGGCTGGAATATGACAATTAGATGAAAGGCCATTATCTGGCTAGGGGCCGGCTACCGAGGCATCGTTCATCGCGGGCGAGCCCGCAGGTTCAACGCAGGCCTGTGTGGGAGCGGGCCCGCCCGCGATAAGCCCTCACTGCTAGCGCCCCTGCTTCCACAGGTACGCACCCACCAGCATCCCCACGCCACAGATGATTGCCACGTAATAGGCCGGGCCCATCGGGCTTTCCTTGAGCAGCAGGGTCACCACCATCGGGGTCAGGCCACCGAAGATCGCGTAGGCCAGGTTGTAGGAGAACGACAACCCGCTAAAGCGCACCACCGCCGGGAACGCCTTGACCATCACATAGGGCACGGCGCCGATGGTGCCCACCAACAGGCCGGTGAGCGAATACAGCGGGAACAGCCAGTCCGGGTGGTTGAACAGGCTGTGGTAGAAGGTCCAGGAACTGAGCAACAGCAAACCGCTGCCCACCACGAACACCCGCCCGGCGCCGAAGCGGTCCGCCAGCGCGCCGGCGGCGATGCAGCCCAGGCTCAGGAACACGATGGCCAGGCTGTTGGCCTGCAACGCGGTGGTGGGCGCGAAGTGGTAGACGGTTTGCAACACGGTGGGCGTCATCAGGATCACGACGATGATCCCGGCCGACAGCAGCCAGGTCAGCAGCATCGAAATGACGATGGCACCGCGATGGTCACGCAATACCGCCCGCAGCGGCACTTCTTCGGCCAGGGCCTTGCGCAGTTGCAGCTCGGCGAACACCGGGGTTTCGTGCAGCCAGCGGCGTAGGTACACGGAAAACAGGCCGAACACGCCGCCCATCAGGAACGGAATCCGCCAGGCGTAGGCGGCGACTTCCTCGGGGGTATAGAGGCTGTTGATCGCCGTGGCCATCAGCGAGCCCAGCAGGATCCCCGCCGTCAGCCCCGACGTCAGGGTGCCGCAGGCGTAGCCGACATGGCGCTGTGGCACGTGTTCGGACACGAACACCCAGGCCCCTGGCACTTCGCCGCCAATGGCCGCGCCCTGGATCACGCGCATTACCAGCAGCAGGATCGGCGCCCACATGCCGATCTGCGCGTAGGTGGGCAGCAAACCCATAATCAGGGTCGGCACGGCCATCATGAAGATGCTCAGGGTGAACATCTTCTTGCGCCCCAGCAGGTCGCCGAAGTGCGCCATGACGATGCCGCCCAGGGGCCGCGCCAGGTAACCGGCGGCGAAGATGCCGAAGGTCTGCATCAGGCGCAGCCATTCGGGCATGTCCGCGGGGAAGAACAGCTTGCCCACCACCGTGGCGAAAAACACGAAGATGATGAAGTCGTAGAACTCCAGCGCACCGCCCAGGGCGGACAGGGACAAAGTCTTGTAATCGTTGCGCGTCAAGGGACGGGCGGGCTGCACAGGCTGTGCAGTGCTGGAAGGCACGCTGGTCATGGCAAGGCTTCTCTTATAGTCGGTTCTGCAAGCTCAACAACGCTGGTTGAAGCCTGGGCGGGTTCGGCACGATAGCAAATTGTTCTAAAAAGCACATACAGCCGCGTAATAGAGGGCCAAAATGCGAACCGGACGGTCGTCGCGGGGTCTATCCACCGATATACTCGCTGCCTTGCTACCTCAAAGGATTGCTGTGCGAAAACGCCTAATGACGCCCCCGGGCACCGGGCCAGGCGGTTTCGCAGAGTTTTCCTTAGTTCGCCTTATGAAGAACGTGACGAACGCAGTATGTTCGGGGCTGAATCGTTTTTCCTGAAGACGGCTATTCTCCTGATGTATTACGGGTCAGAGGCCCTCCGGCATGATAGAGCTCGAACAAGAAGATCCAATCCCCCAAGGCGACCTGGCCTTGCAAATCACCGCCCTGCCCCGTGAAACCAACGGTTTTGGCGATATTTTCGGCGGTTGGCTGGTGGCGCAGATGGACCTCGCCGGCACGGCGATGGCCAGCAAGGTGGCAGGCGGGCGCGTGGCGACCGTGGCCATCGACCGCATGGCATTCCTGGTGCCGGTGGCGGTGGGCGCGCAGTTGTCCTTTTATACCCAGGCCCTGGAAATCGGCCGCAGCTCGATCCAGATGATGGTCGAGGTGTGGAGCGACGATCCGCTGTCCAGCGAATGGCGCAAAGTCACCGAAGCGGTGTTCGTGTTCGTCGCCATCGACGGCAGCGGGCGCACCCGTTCGGTACCTTCCCGGGCCCGCTGAACCAACGCCCGCCCCTGCCTGCCAAGAGATGCGCACCATGCCCACGCCCACTGTTGAAGCGGTAAAACTCGATGAGCTGAACTGCTGGCGCATCCGCCATGCGGGGGCCGAATTGCTGGTGGCCCAGCAAGGCGCGCATATCCTCAGTTATCAACGGGCCGGGCAACCGCCGCTGGTGTGGCTCAACGACCGCGCCACCTTCACCACCGGCAAAGCCATCCGCGCCGGCGTACCGGTGTGCTGGCCGTGGTTCGGCAACCTGGCACGCAACCCGCACAGCGTGCAGGCGATGTACAGCGGCGAACAACCGGCCAGCGCCCACGGCTTGGTACGTGCCATGGACTGGGAACTGAGCGGCATCGAAAGCGAAGGCCAGGCGCTGAAGATCGACTTCGCCCTGCCCCAAGCCGCAACCGGCCTACCGGGCTGGCCGCACCGGGTCGAGCTGAAGCTGAGCATCCGCCTCGACGAGCAACTGCACATTGACCTCACCAGCCATAACCTGGGCGCCGACGCGGTGACCCTCAGCCAGGCGCTGCACACCTATTTCGCCGTCAGCGACGTGCGCAATGTGCAGGTGCAAGGCGTGGACGGGCTCCGCTACATCGAAACCCTGGACGACTGGAAAACCCTCACCCAACGGGGCGACCTGCACTTTGCCGGGGAAACCGACCGCATCTACCTCGATGCGCCCCCACACCTGAGCATCCTCGACCCGCACTGGCAGCGCCGCATCCAATTGACCAGCCGCGGCTCACGCTCGGCAGTGGTCTGGAACCCCTGGAGCGAACGCGCCGCCCACCTGGCCGACATGGCCGACGACGGCTGGCAGCGCATGCTGTGCATCGAAACCGCCAATGTGCTGGACGACGTGGTGACCTTGGCGCCGGGGGCCAGCCATACGCTGGGGGTGAGTGTTATGGGCATTGCCCTGTAACCGGCGCCAACTCTGTGGGTGCGCAACTACAGCGGCAATCCACTGTGGGAGCGGGCTCGCCCACTCCCACAGACGCTGCTCCCACTCATGACAGAGCCTTCCCCTACAAATCCGCCTCCTGCACCACCTTCACCTTGGCCGCGTCCAGCGCATAGGCTGCGTCGGCCAGGTCGTTGCTGACCGCTTCAACCTTGAGGGTGCCGGTCACCCACAGCGGCGTGTAGATGTCCTCCAGTTTCAAGCCCTTGGGGTAGCGCACCAGCACCAGTTGATTGGGCGGCGGCGGCGGCACGTGGATGCACGCGCCCGGGTAGGGCACCAGAAAAAACAACGTGCTACGGCCCTTGGCGTCGGTTTCCAGCGGCACCGGGTAGCCGCCCAGGCGAATGGCCTTGTTGTTCATCGCCGCCACGGTCTTGTTCGAGTACATCACCGCCGGCAAGCCCTTGCTCTGCTTCAAGCCACCCTTTTCGTTGAAGGTGCCATTGGCCTCGGGGGAGTTGTGGTCGATGTCCGGCATTTGTTCCAGGGCGAGCTGGTCCGACTTGGGCATCAGCTCCAGCCAGTCGGTTTCCGCCAGTTCGCTGGCATGGGCCAGGCCGCAGCCCAGGAGTAGGAAAGTCAGGAGAAGACGGCGCATGAAGGGCTCGGCAAATAGAGGAAGGAACGGTCGCCGGGCATTCTAGCCCTCAACGCCTGCGCAGCGCAGAGGGCCTTGTTGCGATGAATCAGTTCTTTTTCACCAGGCCGTAGATCACCAGCAGCACCACGGCGCCCACCAGTGCACCGAGGAAGCCTGCACCCTGGCCTGCTTCATAAATGCCCAGCGCCTGGCCGCCATAAGTGGCCGCCAGCGAACCGGCGATGCCCAGCAGGATGGTCATGATCCAGCCCATGCTGTCGTCGCCCGGTTTGAGGAAACGTGCCAGCAAGCCGACGATCAGGCCGATAAAAATGGTTCCGATAATTCCCATGGCATTGCCCTCTGGATAAGTGAGATAGATCCAAGCCTAGCCAGACTTTGGCATCCTGCCATCAGAGGGCGGCGGGGCCGCAATGGTTCCCGCTATGCCACACGGGTTACTCGGCGATCAGCGCCTGCACCCTGAGGATCTGGCGCTCCAGCGTGGCCGCATCGGCACAGCGCAGGTTGGCGTGGCCGACCTTGCGCCCGGCCTTGAACGCCTTGCCGTAGTGATGCAGGTGGCAATCGTCGATGGCCAGCACCTTGTCCACGTCGGGCACGCTGCCGATGAAGTTGAGCATCGCGCTTTCACCGACCTTGGCGGTCGAACCCAACGGCAGGCCGGCAACGGCGCGCAGGTGGTTTTCGAACTGGCTGCACTCGGCGCCTTCGGTGGTCCAGTGCCCGGAGTTGTGCACCCGTGGCGCGATCTCGTTGGCCTTGAGGCCGCCGTCCACTTCAAAGAACTCGAACGCCATCACGCCCACGTAGTCCAGGTGCTTGAGCACACGGCTGGAATAGTCTTCGGCCAGGGCCTGCAACGGGTGGTCGGTACTGGCCACGGAGAGCTTGAGGATGCCGCTCTCATGGCTGTTGTGTACCAGCGGGTAGAAGCGGGTTTCGCCATCGCGGGCCCGCACGGCGATCAGTGAGACTTCGCCGGTGAACGGCACAAAGCCTTCGAGCAGGCAGGCAACGCTGCCCAGTTCGACGAAGGTGCCGACCACATCGGCGGCGCTGCGCAAAACCTTCTGGCCCTTGCCGTCGTAGCCCAGGGTGCGGGTCTTGAGCACGGCCGGCAGGCCGATGGCGGCCACGGCGGCGTCCAGGTCGGCTTGGGACTGGATGTCGGCGAACGCCGGCGTGGGGATGCCCAAATCCTTGAACAT
This sequence comes from Pseudomonas sp. MF08875, assembly GCF_059862525.1. NCBI lineage: Bacteria > Pseudomonadati > Pseudomonadota > Gammaproteobacteria > Pseudomonadales > Pseudomonadaceae > Pseudomonas > Pseudomonas sp. MF08875. The sequence goes on along the minus strand of NZ_JCBCUW010000029.1, from coordinate 51,105 downwards.
GCTCTTCTCGAACCAGCGGTCACGGGCGATGCGCAACGCTTCGGCGCTCGGGTACACGGGCACGAACTGCGACAGGAAGGCCACGGTTTCAGCCGGTACGCTCTCGAACTCGAAGGTCACCAAGTCCACTTCGTCGGCCAATTGGCGCAAGTGGTCTTGGTCGCCGTAGTCGGCCCGCAGGTGCTCGCCCAAAGTGGCGGCGCAGGCGTCCGGCGCCGGGTCTAGGAAAGCGAAATTCATGCCCAGCGGGGTACCCGCCAGGGCCAGCATGCGGCCCAGTTGGCCGCCACCGATTACACCGATCTTCATCGTCAATAACCTCAGGCGATGCGTGGGTCTGGATTGTCCAGCACGCTGTCTGTCTGCTCAGCACGGAAGGTTTTGAGCACCGCGTGGAACTGCGGGTGCTTGGCGCCCAGGATACTCGCCGACAGCAGCGCGGCGTTGATCGCGCCGGCCTTACCGATGGCCAGGGTGGCGACCGGGATGCCGGCCGGCATCTGCACGATCGACAGCAGCGAATCGACGCCCGAGAGCATGGCCGACTGCACCGGCACGCCCAGCACCGGCAGGTGGGTCTTGGCCGCACACATGCCCGGCAAATGGGCCGCGCCGCCGGCACCGGCGATAATCACCTCGATGCCCCGCGATTCAGCTTCTTCGGCGTACTGGAACAGCAGGTCCGGGGTGCGGTGGGCGGAGACCACTTTCACCTCGTAGGGGATGCCGAGTTTTTCCAGCATATCGGCGGTGTGGCTAAGGGTGGACCAATCGGACTTGGAGCCCATGATGACGCCAACCAATGCACTCATCGTCGTGCCTCTTCTCTCTGGGCGCCCGCAGGCGCGTCAAAAAACAACAAGCCACGCAATGTGCGTGGCTTGTTGTACGAATTATGGCCAGTCGAGCCGGCCGAAGGCCGCGCAGTATACCGCAATGAAACAGATAAACAGCCCCTTTGCTGACCATCCGTCAAACGGCGCAAAGTGGCGGTTTTATTGACCGTGAAGTCAGTACAGGCACCACAAAATCACTCTGGGGGCTGGCTCGCCGGAGGGTGCGCCGCGCCCCCTTCAAGCTTGCGCCACAACAACCGTACGTTGGCCTTGCGCACCAGGGCGCAGCGGTACAGGCGGATCTCCAGCGGCACGTGCCATTGCGGCCCGCCGCACACCACCAACTCACCCCGCGCCAACTCGGCGCGCACGCTCAATTGCGGCACCCAGGCGATGCCCAGGCCTTCCAGGGCCATGCTCTTGAGGCTGTCGGCCATGGCGGTTTCATAAATGGTGGTGAAGCGCAGCGCCCGCTGGCGCAGCAACTGGTTCACCGAACGCCCCAAAAAGGCCCCGGCGCTGTAGGCCAGCAACGGCACGCTGGCCTCGCCTTCGAGGTCGAACAGCGGTTTGCCGCTGGCGTCGGCGGCGCACACCGGGAGCATCTCGGTGTGTCCCAGGTGCAGGGAGGGAAAAATCTCCGGGTCCATCTGCATCGCGGCATCGGGGTCATAGAAGGCCAGCATCAGGTCGCAGCCGCCCTCGCGCAGGGCGTGCACCGCGTCACCAACGTTAGTAGCCACCAGCCGCGTGGCGATGTTCAGGCCTTCGTTGCGCAATTGGGCGATCCAACGCGGAAAAAAACCCAGCGCCAGGGAGTGGGCGGCCGCCACCTGCATGACTTCGCCCTGCCCGCCTTCGAGGTGATGCAAATGGCGCAGCACTTCACCCAACTGTTCGACCACCGTGCGCGCGGTGACCAAAAACAACTGCCCCGCCGCCGTCAGTTCCACCGGCGTGCGCGAGCGGTTGACCAGGGTCAGGCCCAGCGCCGCCTCCAGGCTGCGGATGCGCCGGCTGAACGCGGGCTGGGTGACGAAACGTCGCTCCGCTGCTTGGGAGAAACTGCGGGTGGCGGCCAGGGCGCTAAAGTCCTCGAGCCATTTACTTTCCAGATTCATCACGTCCTCCCGGACACACGCACCAATTTAGGTCACACGCTCGGCATCATACCCGGGTCACACCCACCGTATGCCGTTTGTGCATAGGCCAGTATTTAATGGCATTGGCCCAAAAATGCCGCCAAGCCTAGCATTGGCAGCGTTCCGGCACAGACCGGGTCCATATTGAGATGGTTTCCATCATGTCCTCTGCTGCATCATTCCGCACTGAAAAAGACCTGCTTGGCGCACTCGAAGTACCCGCGCAAGCGTACTACGGCATCCAAACCCTGCGGGCGGTGAACAACTTCCGCCTCTCCGGTGTTCCGATCTCGCACTACCCCAAGCTGGTCGTGGGCCTGGCGATGGTCAAGCAGGCTGCCGCCGACGCCAACTGTGAACTGGGCCACTTAAGTGCGGCCAAACACGCGGCCATCAGCGAAGCCTGTGCGCGCCTGATCCGCGGCGACTTCCACGAAGAGTTCGTGGTGGACATGATTCAGGGCGGCGCTGGCACTTCAACCAACATGAATGCCAACGAAGTGATCGCCAACATCGCGCTGGAGGCCATGGGCCACCAGAAAGGCGAATACCAATACCTGCACCCCAACAACGACGTGAACATGGCGCAGTCCACCAACGACGCCTACCCGACGGCCATCCGCCTGGGCCTGCTGTTGGGCCACGACGCGCTGCTGGCCAGCCTCGACAGCCTGATCCAGGCGTTCGCCGCCAAGGGTGAAGAGTTCAGCCACGTCCTGAAGATGGGCCGCACCCAACTGCAAGACGCCGTGCCGATGACCCTGGGCCAAGAATTCCGCGCCTTCGCCACCACCCTTGGCGAAGACCTGGCGCGCCTCAAGACCCTGGCCCCGGAAGTGCTGACCGAAGTCAACCTGGGCGGCACCGCCATCGGCACCGGCATCAACGCCGACCCGCGCTACCAGCACCTGGCCGTGTCGCGCCTGGCACTCATCAGCGGCCAGCCGCTGGTACCGGCCGCCGACCTGATCGAAGCCACCTCCGACATGGGCGCTTTCGTGCTGTTCTCCGGCATGCTCAAGCGCACCGCGGTCAAGCTGTCGAAGATCTGCAACGACCTGCGCCTGCTGTCCAGCGGCCCGCGTACCGGCATCAATGAGATCAACCTGCCAGCACGCCAACCCGGCAGCTCGATCATGCCCGGCAAGGTCAACCCGGTCATCCCGGAAGCGGTCAACCAGGTCGCGTTCCAGATCATCGGCAACGACCTGGCCCTGACCATCGCGGCCGAAGGCGGCCAGTTGCAACTCAACGTGATGGAGCCGCTGATCGCGTTCAAGATCTTCGACTCGATCCGCCTGCTGCAACGCGCCATGGACATGCTGCGCGAGCACTGCATCGTTGGCATCACCGCCAACGAAGAGCGCTGCCGCGAACTGGTGGAGCACTCCATCGGCTTGGTCACCGCGCTGAACCCCTACATCGGCTATGAAAACGCCACCCGCATCGCCCGCATCGCCCTGGAAAGTGGCCGCGGCGTGCTGGAACTGGTGCGCGAAGAAGGCTTGCTCGACGACGCCATGCTCGCCGACATCCTGCGCCCGGAAAACATGATCGCCCCGCGTCTGGTGCCCCTGAAGGCCTAAACGCTGTTGCACCGCTCACCAGGTTGAGGGACTAGACACCTCTCACCTTTTGAGGGCTTGGAGATCACTCTCCAAGCCCTTTTTTTTGCCTGTCGATCCCTGGCGCCCTCCTCAGCTAAAGTGCACCCTCTGTGAGCGGGCTGGCCCGCGATGTGGCCAGGCCAATCGGCCCCTCGCGTGCCTGATACACCGCCATCGCGCGCAAGCAGAGCGCCGCCCGGCCCGCTCCCCCGTCATCTCTCGCGGAGACTCGCCCATGCTTCCCAACGCCTACCCCGCCGCCCAGCGCGTGATGGTGCTCTACACCGGCGGCACCATTGGCATGCAGGCCAGCGCCCATGGCCTGGCCCCGGCAGCCGGTTTTGAAGCGCGCATGCGCGAACACCTGCACAGCCAACCCGACCTCGTGGTGCCGGCGTGGCACTTTCGCGAAATTACGCCGTTGATCGACAGCGCCAACATGAACCCCGCGTATTGGCAGCAACTGCGCGAAGCGGTGATCGAGGCGGTGGATGGCCAGGGCTGCGACAGTGTGCTGATCCTGCACGGCACCGACACCCTGGCCTACAGCGCCGCCGCCATGGCGTTCCAGTTGCTCGGCCTGCCGGCGCGGGTGCTGTTCACCGGTTCCATGCTGCCGGCCGGCGTGGCCGACAGCGATGCCTGGGAAAACCTCGGCGGTGCGCTGGTCGCCCTCGGCCAGGGCCTGGCGCCGGGGGTGCAGTTGTACTTCCACGGTGAACTGCTGGCCCCCACCCACTGCGCGAAAATCCGCAGCTTCGGCCGCCACCCGTTCGCCCGCCTCAACCGCCAGGGCGGCGGCGTGCCGGCTTCGTCCCTTCCCGCAGCGCTGGGCTATCGCCAACCCAGGCAACTAGCCAGTGTTGCCGTGTTGCCGCTGTTCCCCGGCATCGGCGCCACCACCCTCGACGCCGTGCTGGGCAGCGGTATCGCCGGGCTGGTGCTCGAATGCTTCGGCAGCGGCACCGGGCCCAGCGACGACCCCTCCTTTCTCGCCAGCCTGCAACGGGCCCATGACGCCGGGATCGTGGTCGTGGCCATCACTCAGTGCCATGAAGGAGGCGTGACGCTGGACGTCTACGAGGCTGGCAGCCGTTTGCGCGGCGTCGGCGTGCTGTCTGGCGGCGGCATGACCCGCGAAGCGGCGTTCGGCAAATTACACGCGCTGCTGGGGGCGAGCCTGCCGACCGCCGAGGTGCGGCGCCTGGTGGAGCTGGACCTGTGTGGGGAGCTGCAACCGGGCCACTAAATAGTTACCGCCGTGCCTGTCTTGCCGCTGCCTAGCCTTGGGAAACCGCAATCCGTCCTTCGGTGCCCCATTCCCAACGGCAAGACAGGAATACTCGATGCCCATACCAACCCCACCCGCCCCTCAACACCTTTCGCCGCTGATCTCTACAGAAGCCATCGTCACCCAATTGTGCGTCGGCCCGGCCTTTCGTGAGGTTGCGGCAAAATTGCTGCTCGAACCCTTGCAGCAGCTGTATCCAACCCTGGAAATCGACCCGGCCACCACCCTGGTCGGCAGCCCCGCCTGGGACATTGTCGAAGATCAGGTCGTCGCCACGCCTACCCAGTACGAAACCCTGGCCAACATCCTCGCCCGCCAGTCGGTGCAAGACATCCCGTTGATCTACATCGAAGGCGTCCACTTCCTCACCCAACCACCGGTTGTAGAGCCTGCGGCCCAGTTGCCTGTGCGCATCTGCGAAATCGCCAACCTGATAAACGTCCTCGCCCCCGTCATGCTCAGCGCTTACCAGGAACAACAGATCGAATACTGGAACAGCCTTAACAGCGATGGCCAACCGCGCTGGCATGAACTGGCCGGCTCCTTGCGCAGCCTGTGGGGCGTGGAAAAAAGCGACACCTGGAACGACCTCGAGTGCAGCCTGGCGCGCAAGCTGCACGAATACCCGAACCGCATCGACCGCCAGGCTAACGACCCCTTCAACAGCAGGGCGTACCTGATCGATTTCGACCGGGTGGTACAAAGCCAGAACGAACACCTGGAAGCCCCCCCTATCGCGGTGCTGATCGGCGACACTTACGACCGGCGCATCATCCTCACCTACTCCCTGCTGAACGGCTACGAATGGTTCAAGTCCATGGCGGAGCTGGAATTGTCCCTGCCCGGGCATCTGGATTCATCGCTGTCCTACCAGAAACTGAAGTGGCGGCTGGTCGAGCCCGAGGGAAATTTTTTCGACCAGCAGGCCTGCGCCCTGATTGCCTACCAGATCGACGCCATCAAGCGCATCGGGTTTTCCCCCGATCATCCGCTTGACGCAGGCCAGGCCGTGCTCAGCAGCCCGGTCAGTAGCGAGGGCCAAAGCGCTGCAGCAGAGCCCAACCTGTCGTGGTTCTACAGCGCCATGCCGCAGTGGCTGACCGACGCCTCAACCGCCGACCTGACCTTTTACTCAAGGCACCTGAAGGACCTTGCCGCCCTGCACCGCGGCAACGCGGGCCGAACCTACCAAGACGACATCCCGCCGATCCACACCTATGCCTTGGACGCCTTGCGCGCCGCCATCCTCAAAGACCATCCGCAAGCCACGACCCTGCAACTGGAGCGCTACCGGATGCGCGTCGAAAGCCTGGTGATGTGGGGCTCATTTATTCCGGGCCAGGTGCAAACCACGCTGTTGAGCTTCGCCGACCTGGCCTTGCAGAACTTGATTGCCCTGCCCTTGGGCAATAAAAGCATCCAGGGCGCCGAGGGAGTCAGCGTGCCCAACTGGATGACCGTGGACTACATCGAAGGTCTCGTCACCGCCATGGACCTGGGCAGCGCCTACCCGGCGCTCGTCAAGCAAAAGCTGCTCGACGACCCCCAGCAATCCCTACGGCGCCAGGCGCTGTTCAGCAACCACCTGCGCATCCAACTGCCGCTCCTGGCCCTGCAAAGCAAGATTTGCAACGAGGCGGGAATAGACGAACGCGGCTATCGCTACGTAGTGGCGCTGATGGCTAGCGAAGCATCCGATCAGCGGGTCAACGGTCAAACCATCATAATCCGGCCGCTGGCCTTCGCCCCTTCGCGCCGCACCGGCAAACCCGCAGACGTGGTCGCCAACATGTTCGTCATCGGCCCCCGGGACATGACCAGCGGCCCGTGCCTGCTGTACCGCCCGCTCCTGGACCAGCCATTGAGCCAATACCCATCGCCGGCCAACCTGATCTATGCCATCCAGCAATCGGCCAGCCTGCGCGAATCGGTGCTGGCCTGGCTGCCGGATGCGGTGCGCGAGGACTACGCTCGCTACGTCTTTCCCCCACCATTACCCTCGCCCTGGACCGTCGTGGATGTCCTCGTGGAACCGGACAAACTCTGGAGCATGAGCGGCCCCCTGGCCTTGGGCGAAGACACCGTGGCGGGCGACATCTTCGCAGCTCTGTTCACCGCAAACGCCAAGGCGCTGGTGGAACTGGCCAACCGCCAGTCGGTGTCCAACGCCGATAGCCGCTGGGCCACCTTCAAGCACGCCGGTTGGTTGATCTTCAATTGCGCCCTGCCGTTCCTGGGCCCCACCGTGGGCATCGGCGCCTGGATCTGGCAGGTGCTGGATCAATTGCAAGCCCTCGCCGACGCCCAGGAGCAGCACGACACCGCTGTCCAATGGAGTGTCCTGGCTGACCTGTTTCTCAATTTGGGAATGGCGATCACGTTGCACATCGCCCAACGCAATCGCCCCGCCCTGCGCGCCGCGCCAGAAAGCGAACCGCTTGGCAAGGCGGAAAAAGGCCCGGTTCGGCAACTGGCTACCATGCCCGCCCAGGACCTCCCTCCCGGGCACATCCCGCCGCTCGTCACCAGCGGAGCCCTTAACCGGGCACCCAACGACCTGGTCAGGCTGCTCGACGGTTTGGGGGTGGCCCCGCCCGAAGGCCTGGCCCAGCCAGACCGCACACCCGGCCCTTACCAGCATCTCTACCGCCTCGATAACAAGCTCTACGCGCCTATAGGCGAACGCTGGTTCCAGGTGCAGGAGGAAGACGGCAACGTGATGATCCACAACCCCCGGCAGGAGGGCCGCACCGGGCCACTGCTGACCCATAACGCCAAGGGCGAATGGTTCGTCGATGTCCGCCTGCGCCTGCGCGGCGGCGGCCCCAAGGCCATCATCGTCAAAGCCCGGGCCGAGGCCCAAGCCCAGGCCACGGCGCTGCGCAACGACCTCACCACCTTCGAGCGCAACAAAGCCCAAGCCCGCAAGCAACTGCAACAAAGCCGCCAGGAACTGCTCGATGCCCCGTCCACATCGGCCACGGCCCAGCGCGAGGCGTACCTGCAAACCCTCCAGCGCCAGCGCACCGATTACGAGAACGCTCTGCAAAAGCTCAAGGCGCTCAATGTCCTCGCCACTACAGCCGACTATCAGCAAAAGTCCATCGGCTACCTACGTGTCCAACTGGAACTCACGGGTGCCGGCATCCAGGAGCGCCTCATCACTTTCACCCCGCGGATCAAAGCTGTCCTCGAACAGATCGAGCGCCAGGCCCAGGCGCCCCAGGAACGCCATATCGACGACGCCCGGGAAATGAACGAGATGTGCCAGGACATGATCGCGCGCCTGGACTACGTGCAATCACGCTTCACCGAACTCAAGGAACTGGCCCGCGACGGCATGCTGCTGGTGCGCGAAACCCAACGCCACCTGCCCGCCTACAGCAGCGATGACCTCAAGGCCTTGCAAGTGACCCTGGCCCGCAATCTGTGCCTGGCCCCGGAGTCGGTGCACAGCATGCCGGCTGCCTGGACCACCCTCGACCAGATCGTTGATGCCGCCGACATCGCCATCCAGAGCCTGCGCGACACTGCACAAGAGCGTAACGAAAGCCGCCTGGATGAACGCATCGAAACCCTGGGCAGCCTGATTGAGCAATTTGACGTACTCGATGAACGCATTATCGATTTACCCGAGGATTACACGGAACACGTCGTTCAGGCATCGCTTGACCACCTGCGCACGCGGCTCAAGGAATATCGCAAACACGCCACCCGACGCCTGGCGCGGCTGCACAACGAACGCAGCCTGCTGCGCACTCGAGCCCGCCCGCCGTCCGTCGCGCCACGGCCACGACGCAAGTTCATCAGAACCCGCTACAACGGCGTACTCATCGGCGAGCCACGGATCTCGGCGATCGGCCTGGAAACCGGCCTGGTGGACATCACCTCGCCGTTGACTAACAAGGTGATCGCCACCTTCCATGAAAAACAACCGGGCATCTGGGTCCAGCACTTGGAAACCGTCGACACCCCCACCGCCACCCCGGATCTGGACACCAGCCTCAACGCAGGCCAGTCCCTGCTCGACAGCCTGGCCGACTTCAAGCAGCGCGCCAACGCCCTTGCTAGCCTGCCGGGCCGCACCGCCATCGGTATCGAGTTCCTGTTTCACCAACACGCCCAGCGCCTGGAGACGGTCCGCGACGCCATCGAACAGGCGTTGACCCGCAGCAATGCCACCGAGAGCGGCTCACTGTCAGCAGCCAACATCCAGAAGGCCCTGGATGAATCCATCGACAGCCTCTACCAACAGGCCAACACCCACATGCTGACGATGCTCAAGCGCCAACCGCCGACCATAGCCAACCTCGAATGGTTGAACAACCAAGGGCGGATCATCATTGAGAAAAACGTCACCCGGCGCCATATCAAGGCGCCACAGCCCGACTTCCTCGACGAATACAGCATCAGCGACGCCAAGACCCACCAGGTCCTGTGGTACGCGCACTTTCGCTATTCCACTTCGTGGACACCGGCCAAGGCCTTCATTTCCGCACGTCTGATCGCCCCCAGCGAACGCATCTGGGTGCCAGCCCCCGAGCCCTTGCAGGGGCTGGATGAGCAACAACGGATCGCCTACTACCGCAGTGAAATCAATCTAGAGCAGGCCACCCGATTGTTTTTCAACGTCAAGAGTTGAGGTACCCGGGGCGTGCCGCGCACGCCCCGGGCCTGGCTAGCGTGGCTCGGACGCCGGATTGAAGATCAGACGCTGGGCCACGTCATTGCTGATCGGCACCCGCAGAATCGGTTCCACCACCCGGCCCTGTGCCTGCTGCGCCCGTTGGTACTCCACGCCCTGGCCGCGCTGCGCGGCGGTTTTCAGATGCCCGGCGAAATAGTCCTGCACGTTCGCATCACGCTGTCGATAGTGAAAGTGGGCATACCAGCACACGCCTTGGGGCAGGCGAATTTCGTACTCCTGTAAAAAGTCGCCCACCGAGCCTTGGGACAGGTCCACCCGCTCGCCTTTTTTGCGCACACTCCGGATCTGGTGCAGCTCCCCCAGCCGCAACAGCGCAGCGATGCTCGGCGGGCGACTCAACGCCATGCTCACCACCAGATCCTGCGCCAGCGTTTCGAGGCGGGCGGCCCCCTTGCGCAACCCGTCGATCAGGGCCACGGGCACCTTGTCGCCCAGGCGGGGAACGAGTGACTCAAGATCCGTCGCCTTGCTGCGCAAGGTCGTTACCTTACTCGTGAGGATGTCTTGCACATCGGCACTCAGGTGCCCGGCATCAGCCAGGCGTTGGGCCTCGTCCATCTCTCCGTTCACGCTGGCGAGCAATTTTCGCCCCTCTAACTCCAGGCTATCGAGACGCTTCACCAGGCGCTGCCTCTGGCTCACCCCACCCAGCAAACGCGGGACGGAGGCCAGCGTCCAGCGGCCAGCGGTATCTGCTTGCAGGTAAGGGCCCCGGCGATGACCGTTGAGCGCGTCGGCCATTACCACCCCGTTGGGCGTGGACACCACGTAGAACCAGTAACCATCGACCTGGGCAAACAGTTGCGTGCCTTCACGGTAAAGGCCTTTGAGCCCGTCCTCCTCCAGCCGTGTTCCCGTGCGCGGGCCCACTGGCGCACGGAAGGTGTTCAAGCTCAGCAACTGGCGTGGCGAAGCAACGCCTTGGTCTTGGGTGTACTCGTAGAGCAGCCGCCCCTGGCCCCCCGGATGCCGCGCCAGCACGGCGGGCAAGCCCTCACGCAATTGCGCTGCGGATAACCTGGGGGGCATCGCCGGCACTTCCTCGGCAAGCACCCCGCCCGGGTGTTCGTGGCTCAGCAACAGCGCCAGGTTGAGCAGCACGCCGACGGTCATGCCAATGCCTTGGGCCTGCTCGATCTGCGGATCGGTAGAGGCCTTCAGGCTGGCCGCCAGTTGCGTCAGTAACCCCAAGCGGGCCGGTGTACCCGTAGCCAGGGGCAAAAACAGGTCAAACAGGGTCCAGGCCAGGTTTTCATAGCGCTGCCAACGGTCGTCGGCACTCGAGAGCGCGCTCTGGCGGGCCTGTTCCACCAGTTTCACCGCGACATCCCGGTACAGCGAAGTGCAGAAATCCTGCGCCAGGAGCGTGGTGTCGAACTCGACCTGCGGCGCTTGTATGCTCACCTCCCAATCGCTCTCCAGCAGGCGCGCCAGGTGCGGCTGACGAAAACCGTCGTTGCCATAAACGACCCGCCCCTCGGGCGTCATGGCGGCCAGCACACTGGCCGCCAGCATCGGCTCCTCGCGCAGCGCATCGAGCACTTGGCCCAGTGCCGCGAAACCCCGCATGGCGCCCCCGTGGCCGGCTTGATACAGCACCCACGGGCCTTGGCGCACGTCCCTGGGGCCGACCAAAAACGTCGCGCGCACCTCGTCACGCCGCGAAAGCCCCGACAGGCCAAAGGCCAAAGGCCGCACTACTTGCTCCACGCCGCCCACTCGCCGCTGGGCCGCATCGGGCCGCAACACCGCTACCACGGCCTCGTACTGGGCAGGGGTGAGCTGGCCCTTGGCCTTGAGTTCCAGCGCCTGCAACGGCAGCAACACCTGCATGTGGTCGCAGAACACTTGCTGGCGCCAGGTCCGCTCGGCCGGATCGTCCAACAGGCGCTGTTGTAACAACGCCGGGTAGTGCGCGCCGATATCGGCCGCCACCGCCCACTCGCGTAAAAAATCGTAGGTCAGCCACGGCGGCGCTTCACCACCGCCATAGCGGACGCTGGCGCGTACCTGGGGAAAGCCGCTGGCACTGTGCAGCGCCAGTTCCACCAGCCCCGACGTGCGCGGCTCATAACGCACTGGCGGGAACGGCGGGTCCATGGCCTCAAATGGCGTGTTGACGACGTGGTACAGGGTGATTTCGATGTCATCGATGCGCAGGTCCACCTGCCCCGGATAACGCTTGAGCAACTCGGTTTTCAGGGCTTTGGCGCCATAGTCGCCAATGCTTGGAATGCCCCGCAGGTAGGATTGCCCGCCCGAGTGCTCGGCAATCTGCGCCAACGCCGTCAATTGGCGGCTGACTGCCTGGCGCTCGCCCGGCTCGGCCTGCCTCAACCACGGCGGGATCGACCCGCCCGCAGGCTGATGGCCAACCCCAAACCCGCCCAACAGGCTCACCACGCTGCCGATCTCGGCCAAAACTTGGCCCAGGGCGGCGCTGTCGGCGTAATGGCTGGGTTCGATGGCCTCGATCAGGCGCAACTGGCGCTCCAGCAACTGCAAGGCGAGGGTGTCGAAAATGTCGTTCGGCGTCTCGTAATTGTGCAAGCGCAGGTCGGCGTCACTGGGCTGGCCCAGCCAGGTGTCCTCCAGCGCCTCAAGAGAGCCGAACACCTCGAGCCCGGCCACCGGCGTGTACAGCAAGACCCGCTCATGCTCACCAAAGGTGCGCGTCAACACCAGCCCCATGACCGTACCCACCGGGCCACGGTCGGCGTTATCCACCAGGCAGATGTACGCCTGGCTCGTCTCCAGCCCAGGCTGTTGCTGACGCACCGAGGCCAGGGGGAAGTCCAGGACAGCCTGGACCGTCTCCTGACCCAGGGGGTCGAGCAACCCGGCGGCTTGTTGCACATCACTTTTGAACAGGTTGGACATCCACAACCAGGGGCTAAAGCCGTCGTCCATCGGTTCGCCCCAGTAATCCACCAGGCGTTGCTGGTAGTGCTCCAGCAACAGGGGCGCCCACTCTTGGAGGCAGGCCTTGAGGTCGGCCAAGTCGACAGCGACACCGACCGGGGCTTCCAGCATGGGCGTCAACGACAACAGGCTGTCGGGTGGCCAAGTCGCAGGGGCCACCTGGAGAAACTGCTGGATCAGCACCTCAACCAACGTCAATGTGGTGTAGCCCAGGAAAACCGCGCGGCCCTGCTCCTGGCCCCATTGCGGCAGCAATAGCTGCGCCTTGGCGACGTCGATGTTCAGCTCGGGGAAGTCCTCGGCCAGTTGTTGCTGCAAAAAAGCCCGCGCGGTATCGGCCAAAGTCGGGCGCGCAGCAAAGGTGCGCTCCAGGGGCAAGCGCGCAGACAGGTAGATGGCGTTATCCACAGGGGCGTTCGGTATAGCGGTTTCAGGCTGCTCCATCGGCAGGCTCCGTCAATGATAGGAACCGCCAACTTAGCCCTGCCCACCCGCCCGCCAGCGGTAACCGGTTATGCCCTAGCGCCAGGCCCGGCGCAGGCGCGCCAGCGCATCGGCGATGGCCGCCTCGGGCACCGCCGCGAACCCCAGCACCAGCCCCGCGTGCTGGGGCGGCCCGTCCCCCAGGCAATAGCTGCTCAGGCCATTGATTTCCACCCCCACGCGTGCGGCTTGGGCCAACAGCTCTTGCTCGCGGGCCAGGCTCTGGACCCGCACCATCACGTGCAACCCCGCCGCCACGCTGGGCAGGTTGGCGACGCCGGGAATGTCTGCCGGCCACCCCGCCAGCAAGGCGTTACGCCGGCTCAGCGCGGCGCGGCGCATGCGCCGGATATGCCGCTGGAAATGCCCGGCGGCGATAAACTCGGCCATCACCGCTTGGGTGCTGACCTCCGAATGCCGCACATCCAGCGCCCGGCGCCGGGAGAAGGCGTCCACCAGGGTCGGCGGCAGCACCAGGTAACCCAGGCGCAGCGCCGGGAACGCCACTTTGCCGAACGTGCCGACGTACAGCACCCGGCCCTGGCGATCCAGCGCCGCCAAAGGCGCCAAGGGCGCGCCGCTGAAGCGGTACTCGCCGTCGTAGTCGTCTTCGACGATCCAGCCCCCGCTGCGCTCGGCCCAGGCCAACAACTCCAGGCGCCGGGCCAGGCTCATGATGACCCCCGTGGGGTACTGGTGCGACGGCGTCACGTAGGCCAGGCGGCAATCGCTTAAACGCGCCAGCGCCGCGCAATCGAGGCCTTCGCTGTCCACCGCCACGCCGTGCAGCCGCGCCCCGGCAATAGCGAAGGCATGGCCAGCGGCGCGGTAGCCGGGGTTTTCCACAGCCACCCCGGCGCCAGGCTCCACCAGCAGCTGTGCACAAAGGCTAATGCCTTGCTGCGCGCCACTGGTGATTACTATTTGCTCAGCGCGGCACTGCAAACCGCGGGAGTTACGCAAATACGCGGCGATCATTTCCCGCAGGCGCATGTCCCCCGCCGGGTCGCCATAACACAGTTGCTCTAGATCCGGGTTGCGCCAGAAAGCCGCATTCAGCTTGGCCCACACCTCGAACGGGAACAGATCGAAGGCCGGCACACCCACCCGAAACGCCTTCGGCGCGCCACTGGCCGGGGCGGGCAAATAGTGCCGATCAAGGCGCTCCAGGGCACTGCTGTGGATAACTTTACTGGATGAAAAGCCAGGCAAAACCGCCGGCTTTGTGGATAACCCTGGGGATAAGCCTGTTGAAAACCCTGTGGATAGTTTTGTGGATAACACGTTCGCTGGGCTCAGCCGTTGCGGCAGTTGCGCCACATAAGTGCCATCACCGACCCGGCTCTCGATAAAGCCCTCGGCATACAACTGGTCATAGGCACGCACCACGCTGTTGCGCGAAATCGTCAAGGCCAGGGCCAGGTCGCGGCTGGCCGGCAGCCGCGTGCCGCTGCTCAAGCGCCCGTCCAGCACGCGCTGGCGCAATGCCTGGTAAAGCTGAAGGCTCAGGCCCTGGCGGCGGTCGAGTTCGATCCCGGCGGGGTTGAAGGACAGCGGTGGCTGGCTCATGGCATTGGACCTATGAAATAGCGCCTAAGTGGCTCTTACAACGGACCATTAGCCTGCCTAGGATGCAGGCATTCGCCAAGGAGTTTCTCCATGACCACGCCTCCCGACGCCGCCGAGTTCGACCTGGCGCACCTGCACCAGCACATCCACGACACACGCCTGGCGATCGTCATCACCCACGGCGAGCAAGGCCTGCACGCCAGCCATGTGCCGCTGCTGTTCGAGCCCAGCCAAGGCGAGCACGGCACGCTGCACGGGCACCTGGCCAAGGCCAACCCGCAAAGCCGCGACCTGGCCGCTGGCACCCCGGTGCTGGTGGTCTTCCCCGGTGCCGACGCCTACATCAGCCCCTCGTTCTACCCGAGCAAGGCCGAGCACGGCAAAGTGGTGCCCACCTGGAACTTCACCGCCGTGCACGCCCATGGCCAGGCCAAGCTGTTCAGCGACCGCCACGGTTTACTGGCGCTGGTCAGCCGCCTCACCGACCACCACGAACGCGGCCGCGCCCAGCCCTGGGCGGTAAGCGACGCGCCGCCCGAGTACATCGATGGCATGCTCAAGGCCATCGTCGGTTTCGCCCTGCCCATCCAGCGCCTCAAGGGCCTGCGCAAGCTTGGCCAACAGCGCAGCGCGGCCGACATCGCCGGCGTGCGTGAAGGCCTAGGCGCCAGCACCGATGTACGTGACCACAGCCTCGCCCACCTGATGCGTTAAGGAGCCAACATGCATCCCATTGAGATCCGCCCCGTCACCGCCGCCGACCACGCCGCGTGGCTACCCCTGTGGCAGGCCTATTTGCAGTTCTACAACACCGAACTCGAAGAGGCCGTCATGCACAGCACCTGGCAGCGTATGCTCGACCCCGCCGAGCCGACCCACGCCGCCCTCGCCTGGCGCGACGGGCAGGCACTGGCGCTGGTGCACTTCATCTACCATCGCTCCAACTGGAGCATCGGCAACTCGTGCTACCTGCAAGACCTGTTCGTCAGCGCCGCCGCCCGCGGCACCGGCGTGGGCCGCCAGATGATCGAGCATGTCTACGCCACGGCGGCCGCGGCAGGCTGCGCCAAGGTTCACTGGCTGACCCACGAGAGCAACGCCACCGCCATCGCGCTGTACGAACGCATGGCCGAGCGCCCAGGCTTTATCCAGTTCCGCCACGCCCTCTAGGAGAGTTGCATGAGCACTTCACCCGCTGACTTCAAGGGCGCCCCGCCGCCCTCGGCCCAACTGTTGGATGGGCGTTTTATCCGCCTGGAAAAACTCGACCCCCCGCGCCATGGCGATGACCTGTGGCGCGCCCTGCAAGGCCCCGGCGCCGACCCGAAACTGTGGGACTACCTGCCTTACGGCCCGTTTGCCGAGCGCGCGGCGTTCGATGCCTGGCTGGCCAACCACGCGGCGGGCAGCGAGCCGTACAGCTTCGCCGTGGTCGAGCGCGCCAGTGGCCAGGCGCAGGGCCTGTTAAGCCTGATGTCCATCGTCCCGGCCCAGGGCCGCATCGAGATCGGTCACGTCGCCTTCGGCGCGCCGATGCAGCGCTCGCCCAAGAGCACCGAGGCGGTCTACCTGCTGGCCCGCGAGGCCTTCGCCCTGGGCTACCGGCGCCTGGAATGGAAGTGCAACAACGCCAACGCCCGCTCCAAACAGGCTGCCGAACGCCTGGGCTTCACCTTCGAGGGGGTGTTCCGCCAACACATGGTGGTCAAGGGGCAAAACCGCGACACCGCGTGGTACTCGATCATCGACGGCGAATGGCCAACGGTAAGGGCCGGGTTTGAGCGCTGGCTGGCGGACGCCAACCAGGTCGACGGCGGGCAACGCCAGACCCTGGTGCAGTGCCGCGCTTGAGTTGCGCGGGGCAATCGGCGAATGTGCTGGGCCACCTTCCCTCGCCGAGACGCCCATGCCCGACTCCATGCCGCAACGCGCCGACTACCGCCACTTCCAGCCCATCACCACGCGCTGGCACGACAACGATGCCTATGGCCATGTGAACAACGTCACCTACTACAGCTTTTTCGACACGGCCGTGAACACCTACCTGATCGAAGTGGGCGGGCTGGATATCCATGACGGTGAGG
The DNA here is from genome assembly GCF_059862525.1 of Pseudomonas sp. MF08875. Taxonomy (NCBI): domain Bacteria; kingdom Pseudomonadati; phylum Pseudomonadota; class Gammaproteobacteria; order Pseudomonadales; family Pseudomonadaceae; genus Pseudomonas; species Pseudomonas sp. MF08875. The sequence continues at coordinate 34,463 of NZ_JCBCUW010000029.1, read as the reverse complement.
TGGTGGGCTTTGTGGTGAGTTCGGCCTGCGACTACTTTGCCTCCATCGCCTTCCCCGAGCCCATCGAGGTTGGCCTGCGGGTGGGCAAGTTGGGCAACAGCTCAGTGCAATACGAATTGGCCGTGTTCAAGGCCGGCGAAACCGACGCCTGCGCGGCGGGGCGCTTTGTCCACGTGTTCGTCGACCGCGCCAGCAACCAACCGGTGCCCATCCCGGCGCGCCTGCGCGAAGCGATGGAGCGGTTGGTGGGGTGATTGTTAAGGAGGGGCATGGCGCCCCCCGGTGGGAGCGAGCCTGCTCGCGATGGCGGCCTATCAGGCCGTCATGAAACACCGCCATCGCGAGCAAGGCTCGCTCCCACAAGGGTGTGGCAGGCAGTTATGCACTCAACGATGACGATCGTGCTTCTTGTGCTTGCGATGGCCATAGGCGTGGCCGCGGCCGGGGTGGTCGTCGCGGTAGTAACGGCGGTCATCACGGCCACGGCTGCTGCTGTGGCGGCGGTCGTCGTCATCGCTTTTGTTGCCCATGTAGTTGCCCAACGCACCGCCCGCGCCGCCGCCAGCGGCTGCGCCGATCAGGCTGCCGGTGCTGCCACCTACGCTGCGCCCAACCACGTTGCCGCCAGCCGCGCCCAGGGCGCCGCCAATGGCCGCTTCGCCGCGGCTGCGTTTGTCCGCACCCACCGCACTACCGCCCGCGCCACCCAGCGCCGCGCCGATGGTCGAACCGGTGTTGCCGCCCAAAGACTGACCGACCACCGAGCCTAAAACCCCGCCCAATGCGCCGCCCACGCCTGCTTCGGTGGTGCCACCGGCAGCGGCGACGCCACTGGCCAGGCTAAGGGACAACAAGAGAATCGAGGAGAACTTCATCAGGGAAACCTCAAGGGAATGACGGCGCGATCCTGAGGCTGTGGCGGGGGGCTTACAATCGAAATCCGACGAGTAGCACGACTTGTACACAATTCACTAAGTTATTGTTTTAACTATGGAACTTAATACTTTTCAGTCGGTCTTTTACTGCTTGCGACAGGCCGCTTTCCTACAGGAAGCGGCCTTTTTTGTGGGAGCGGGCTCGCCCGCGATGGCGATCCTGAGAGCGCCATCACCCGCCGCCTCCCCTCGCCTAAGCCGACCTGGCCATTATCAACCCCGTCTCGCTCGCCGCTTCCAAACGGATGGCGACGAATTTCGAGGTGGGGGTGTGGCTGCCGTCGCCGGTGCTTTCCAGGGGCACCAACGGGTTCACTTCCGGGTAATACGCAGCGGCCTGCCCGGCGGGGATGTCGAAGGCCAACAGGGTAAAACCCTTGACCCGGCGTTCGCGGCCATCGTTCCAGATCGACACGATGTCGGCCTTCTGCCCCGGCTTGAAGCCTAGGCGGATGATGTCGGCTTCGTTGACGAACAGCACCTTGCGCTGGCCCTTGACCCCGCGATAGCGGTCGTCCAGGCCATAAATGGTGGTGTTGTACTGATCGTGAGAGCGCATCGACTGCATGATGAGGTCCGGCAGCACCCCCGTGGCGCGGGTACGTTCGTCCACCAAGTCGAGCGGCAAGGCGTTGGCGCGGAAGTTGGCGCGCCCCGACGGGGTGTTCCAGCGCCGCGCGCCGGCCGAGTTGCCCAGGTAGAAGCCACCGGGGTTGCGCACCCGCTCGTTGAAGTCCTTGAAGCCTGGGATGGTGTCGGCGATCAGGTCGCGGATGCGCCCGTAGTCGGCCACCAACCAATTCCAGTCCACCGGGTGGGCGCCCAGCGTGGCGGCGGCGATGCCGGCGACGATCGCCGGTTCCGAGCGCATCTGCGCTGAAAGCGGCTGCAACTGGCCGTTGGAGGCGTGGACCATGCTGAACGAGTCTTCCACCGTCACCGCTTGCGGGCCTTGGGCCTGCACGTCGATATCGGTACGGCCCAGGCACGGCAAAATCAGCGCCTCCTTGCCGTGGGCCAGATGGCTGCGGTTGAGCTTGGTACTGATCTGCACTGTCAAATCGCAATTGCCCAGGGCCTGGAAGGTGCGCGGGCTGTCCGGCGTGGCTTGGGCGAAGTTGCCGCCCAGGCCGATAAACACCTTGGCGCGGCCATCGAGCATGGCGTGGATGGCTTCGACCACGTTGTGGCCATGTTGCCGCGGCACCTTGAACTCAAAGCGCCGCTCCAGGGCATCGAGAAAGAACGCCGGCGGGCGCTCGTTGATGCCCATGGTGCGGTCGCCCTGCACGTTGCTGTGGCCGCGCACCGGGCACAGGCCCGCGCCCGGGCGGCCGAGGTTGCCGCGCACAAGCATGAGGTTGGCGATTTCCTGGATGGTCGGCACCGAATGGCGGTGCTGGGTGATGCCCATGGCCCAGCACATAATCACGTTCTTGCCTTTGGCGTACATGCGCGCCGCTTGCTCGATGTCCGCCAGGCTCAGGCCGGACTGCTCGACAATCGCCTCCCAGGACGTGGCATCGACCACCGCCAGGTACTCCAGCACGCCGGCGGTGTGGGCGTTGAGAAAGTCGTGGTCGAGCACCGCCGGGGCGTTGGCCAACTGCGCCTCGCGCTCCCATTGCAGGAGGAACTTGGCCATGCCGCGCAGCAGCGCCATGTCGCCGCCCAACGCCGGGCGAAAGTAGGCGGTGTTGGTGGGCTTGTCGCCGTTGGTCAGCATCTCGATGGGGTGCTGCGGGTGCTGGAAGCGTTCCAGGCCGCGCTCCTTGAGCGGGTTGACGCACACCACCTGGGCGCCGCGCTTCACCGCTTCGCGCAGCGGTTCGAGCATGCGCGGGTGGTTGGTGCCGGGGTTTTGCCCCAGGACGAAAATCGCGTCGGCGTGCTCGAAGTCATCGAAGGTCACCGTGCCCTTGCCCACCCCGACACTCTGCGCCAGGGCCACGCCGCTGGCCTCGTGGCACATGTTGGAGCAGTCCGGGAAGTTGTTGGTGCCAAAGGCACGCACGAACAACTGGTAGAGGTACGCCGCCTCGTTACTGGCCCGGCCCGAGGTGTAGAACTCGGCCTGGTTGGGGCTGTCGAGGTTGAGCAGGTGCTTGCCGATCAGGGCGAACGCCGCGTCCCAGGTGATGGGCACGTAGCGGTCGGTGGCGGCGTCGTAGCGCATCGGCTCGGTGAGGCGGCCCTGGTATTCAAGCCAATAGTCGCTCTGCTCCAGCAAGGCGCTGACGCTGTGTTTGGCGAAGAACGCGGCATCGACCCGACGCTTGGTGGCTTCCCAGTTGACGGCTTTGGCGCCGTTTTCGCAGAACTTGACCACGCCGCTTTCCGGCGAGTCGCCCCAGGCGCAACCGGGGCAGTCGAAACCGCCGTTCTGGTTGGTCTTGAGCATCATGCGCAGGTTTTTCAGGGCGTTGTCGCTGGTCAACCAGGCTTGCGCCACGCTGACCAACGCGCCCCAGCCGCCGGCGGCACCCTTGTAGGGCTTGTAGCGCGGGGTGGGGGGAATATCGGCTTGATGATGATTGCTCACGCGGGCGTCTCCTGCGCGGGGCTATACACCCGCGGTGCGCTTTTTTGCGGCAAATGGATGAGGTTGAGCTGATGTCGGCGCGCCCATTGCACGGCAAGGCCTGTGGGCGACGACAGGCTGACGAGGGTTTGGATGCCCGCGCGCAGCACTTTTTGGATCAATTCCAGGCTGCAGCGGCTGGTGACAATCGCCAGCCCCCCGGCCATGGGAATGTTCTGGCGCACCAAGGCGCCGATAAGTTTGTCCAGGGCGTTGTGCCGGCCGATGTCTTCGCGGCCCAACAGCAACTGGCCCTGGCCGTCCATGAACACCGCCGCGTGCACCGCGCCGCAGTGCTGGCCCAGGGGCTGGAATTGGCCGATGCGTTGGCGCAAGCCTTCAAGCCAATGGGCCGGTGGCAACGGTGCGCCGGGCAGCACGGCGAGGTCGGGCAGCGCCTGCTCGACCGCTTCCACGCCGCACAGGCCGCAACCGCTGGTGCCGGCCAATTGCCGGCGTTGTTGCTTGAGGTTCCAGAAGGCACGGCTGGCGATCTGCACCTGGGCGTAGCGGGCGGAGCCGTCGCCGCTCAGTTGCAGGTCATAGATGTCGTGAACGTCTTCGACGATGCCGCTGCCGAGGCTGAAACCGACGATAAAGTCTTCAAGGTCGGTGGGCGTGACCAGCATCACGGCCTGGCTGATGCCGTTGTAGGCGATGGCCAGCGCCACTTCTTCGGCCAGGTCGGTGCCGGCCTGGTGGTGTTGGGTAATGTCGCTGTACTGGTAGGGCTGGCTGGCGGCGGGCGCGGCCACAGGCAGGGCGGGCGCCGCGCAAACCGGGCGCTTGGCGTTCATGGGGGGCGTACCGGCAGGTTAAGTAGCGGTAAGCCTAGGCGCGTCAAAGTGTCGCGTCTAATTGCTACTACCGATGTGCCGATAGATCCGGTCGATCAAACAGCCTCGTCCGATTTCCCGTAAAGCGCAAAACAGGCTTCCGCCAACGCCGAGCGTGGCGCCCCGCGCCGCATAATCAGGCCCAGGCGCGCCAGGGTCTTGGCCTGTTCGATCGGTTGCAGGCGCAGGTGGTCGGTCAGCGCTTCGAGGCCGCCGTCCAGCGGCATCACTGCGCAACACAGGCCACCGTGTACCGCTTGCAGCAACTGATGGACGGCGTCGGTTTGCAGCAGCGGCTGCGGGTTGAGGCCACGGCTGTGGAAGTTGTGGTCGATGGATTGGCGAAAGTGCATGCCGCTGGTGAGCATGCCCAGGGGCAGTTCGATCAGCGCTTCCCAGCTCAGCGGCGCTTCGCCGAAGCTGAAAAACCGCTGATCGTAAAGCAGGCCCATGCGGGTTTCGCCCAGGGCCAGCGCATCGAAACGCTCGGTATCCAGGCGCTCGAGGTACGACACGCCCAGGTCCAGGCGATTGCTCGCCAGTTGCTCCAGGATCTGCTCCGAGCTCAAGGCCGACAGCTCGAAACGCAAGCTCGGGTGCTCGGCGTGCAGGCGCTGCATCAGCGATAGCGGGTCGAAGCTCGACAGCGGCACCACGCCCAGGCGCAAGGTGCCCACCAGGTTGCCGCGACACGCCGCCGCCTCGGCCTGCAAACCGTCGTAGGCCGCCAGCACCGTGCGCGCCCAGGCCAGCACGCGCTCGCCCGGCGCGGTAAAGCCTTCAAAGCGCTGGCCGCGATTGACCAGCGGCAGCTCCAATTCTTCTTCCAGGCTGCGCAGGCGCATCGACAGGGTGGGCTGGGTGATATGGCACCGCGCTGCGGCCTGGCCGAAATGCCGGGTTTCGTCGAGGGCGATGAGGAATTTGAGCTGCTTGATGTCCATCTTCACTTCCTGGGCGCGAGTGGCCGGGGATTCTAGCGCGCTTGGGAGGTGAGCGAGGCATTTGGTCGGATCGCAACTTAGCCCCGCGCCGCTGGTCTAGTCTTCTGCGACTGGGCAACAACCCCGGACCTCAACCTAAGGAGCGTGACCATGAGTCTTTTCAGCTTTGTGAAAGAAGCCGGCGAAAAACTGATCGACCTGCTGACCCCCGGCAATGCCAACGCCAGCGAGCAGTTGAAAGAGCACATCAGCAAGGTCGGGCTGGGCAACCCTAACGTGCACGCTGAGGTCGATGGCAGCACCGTCACCCTCACCGGCGAAGTCGCCACCCAGGAAGAGAAAGAGAAAGTCCTGCTGGCCGTGGGCAACATTGCCGGCGTGGAAACGGTCGATGACCAGATCACCGTCACCAGCGCCGCCCCCATCGTGGCCGCCACCCGTTTCGTCGTGGTGAAAAAAGGCGACACCCTGAGCGCGATCTCCAAGACCGTTTACGGCGACGCCAACCTCTACAACAAAATCTTCGAAGCCAACAAACCGATGCTCTCGCACCCGGACAAAATCTACCCGGGCCAGAGCCTGCGGATTCCGCCGCAGTAAGGCATAAACCTGCACTTGAAGCAGATCTGAACCTGTGGGAGCGGGCCTGCTCCCACAGTGTTTTTGGCTAGGCCCTTGCGGCCTACAAACCCTCGATCAATTCCCGATAATCCCCCACCGCCGCGAACTCGGCGGTGTCCTTGGGGCCTTTGCGGCTGTCGGGTTGGCTGACCGCCAGCAAGTGCGCCACGCCGTAGTCCCGAGCACTGCGCAGAATGGGCAAGGTGTCGTCGATAAACAGGCTGCGGGCCGGGTCAAAACCGATGTCGGCGTGCAAAGCATCCCAAAAGTGCGGGCTCTCCTTGGCGAAGCCGTAGTCGTGGGAGCTGATAAGCCGCTCGAAATACGGCGCCAGCTCGACCTTTTCCAGCTTCAGCGACAGCGAGTCGCGGTGCGCGTTGGTAATCAGCACCACACGCTTGCCGGCCCGGCGCAGGGCCGCCAGGAAGGTGTCGGCGTCCGGGCGCAGGGCGATCAGGTGGGCAGTTTCCAGCTTCAGTTCGCGCACCGGCAGTTTCAGTTCCGCACTCCAAAAATCCAGGCAATACCACTGCAACTGCCCGGCGTTGCGCTCGAACAACGGCTGCAACTCCAACTCGGCCATGGCCCGGCTCACACCATGCAGCTGGGCGTAGCGCTCGGGCAGGTGTTCCATCCAAAAGTGGTTGTCGTAGTGCAGGTCCAACAGCGTGCCGTCCATATCCAGCAGAACGGTATCGATGTCGCGCCAGGGCAATAAGGGCATGGGGAGGTTCTCGCACGGTAGACGGGGCACAGACATTCACAAAAGCCGGGGTATAGTACCGCGTTCATGTATAGGAGCCGCCATGCGCCAGAAACCCACCGTCCTCGCCCGCGAAGTCGTCGCCACCACCCGCCTGTTTTGCGTCGAAGAGTTGCAGTTGCGCTTCTCCAACGGCGTGGAACGCACCTATGAGCGGCTGGTCAGCAAAGGGGTCGGGTATGGCGCGGTGATGATCGTGGCAATGGTGGACGACGAGCACGCGGTGCTAGTGGAGGAGTACTGCGGCGGCACGGGCGAGTACGAATTGTCGCTGCCCAAGGGCCTGATCGAGCCGGGCGAAGACATCCTCGCCGCTGCGGTGCGCGAGTTGAAGGAAGAGGCCGGTTTTGGCGCCCATCAACTGGAGCACCTGACCGAGCTGTCGCTGTCGCCCGGCTACATGAGCCAGAAAATCCAGGTGGTACTGGCCACCGAGTTGTACCCCGAGCGCCTCGAAGGCGACGAGCCGGAGCCGATGCGCGTTGACCGGGTCAACCTGCGCGAACTCTCGGCCCTGGCGCAAAACCCCGACTTCACCGAAGGCCGCGCCCTCGCCGCGCTGTACCTGGCCCGCGACCTGCTGATCGAACGCGGAGTGTTCCAGCCATGAGCCCACATTTCCCCCACCCGTTGCTGGCCCCGGTGATTGAGCTCGCGCACCAGGCGGGCGAAGCGATCCTGCCGTTCTGGCGTGCCGATGTGGCCGTTACCGCCAAGGCCGATGACTCGCCGGTAACCGCCGCCGACCTCGCCGCCCATCACCTGATCCTCGCCGGCCTGACGGCGCTGGACCCAAGCATCCCGGTGCTGTCCGAAGAGGACGCCGATATCCCCCAAAACGTGCGCGCCACGTGGCAGCGCTGGTGGCTGGTGGACCCGTTGGACGGCACCAAGGAGTTCATCAGCGGCAGCGAGGAATTCACCGTCAACATCGCCCTGATCGAACAGGGCCGCGTGGTGTTTGGCGTGGTGTCGATGCCCAGCAACGGCCGCTGCTACTTCGGCGGTACGGGCCTAGGCGCCTGGCGTGCAGAACCGGGCGCCGAGGCGCAACCGATCCGGGTACGCGACACACCACCGCCCGCACAGCCGTTCACCGTGGTCGCCAGCCGCCGCCACTCCAGCCCCGAGCAGGAACGCCTGCTCGCAGGCCTGGGCGCCAGCCTGGGTGAACTGCACCTGGCCAATATCGGTAGCTCGCTGAAATTCTGCCTGCTGGCCGAAGGCGCGGCCGATTGCTATCCGCGCCTGGCGCCCACCTCGCAATGGGACACCGCCGCCGCCCAAGGCGTGCTCGAAGGCGCGGGCGGTGAAGTGCTCGACCTCGACGGCGCGCCCTTCTGCTACCCGGCCCGTGCCACCCTGCTCAACGGCTCCTTCCTGGCCCTGCCGGCCAACGCGCGGTGGCGCGAGCAGTTGTTGGCGTTGGCACGGGGGGAGTAGCTCAGCCTGGGGCCCTGGAGGCTTTCACCCTTGTACTCATCGCCAAGGGCCCCTTGTGTACGAGCCTGCTCGCAATAACCACGGCCAGCGTTACGAATTGTCGTAGGCCGATTCCCACCAATCGCGTCCGTTTGGTCTGATTTCGCGCAATAAATTGCCTCGCTAGCATCGCGTTTTGTCCTGCGCGAGTGCGTGCCATGCCGCCATCCTCTCCCCCAGACACCGCTGTCCCCGCCGACAACATGCGCGTCGCCCTGGCGTACATCACCGGTGCCCCGGAAAAACTCTTCGACGCCAGTGTCGATACCGCCCTTTGGGTGTGGGAGGCGATCCAGGGGGACTTCAACCAAGACCGCAGCACCGGGCAAATCGCCTTCGACGCGGCGGTCTCCATGGTGCCCTTGGTGGACCAGGTCTGCGACATGCGCGACTTGGTCGCCAACTGCCGCGAACTGCAAAAAGACCACAGCAACACCTGGGCCTGGGTCGGCCTGTGCCTGACCCTGATCGGCCTGTTTCCGGTGCTCGGTTCCCTGGTCAAGGGTGTGCTGAAGATCTTCTTCCTGTTCATCCGCCGCTCCGGTGGCCATGCCGTGGAGCAGGCCGTGGACGAGGCGATGACCTGGGTCATCACCCTGCTGCGTAAAAAGGAAGTGGTGAAGTACTGGCGTGGCATGAAATGGGGCCAGGTATTCCAGACACTGGCTGACGCCATCAAAAAGGTGCGCAACCAAATAGACGTCTTGAGGTTGCTGCACGCCTTCGACCGGGGCATTGCCCTGCTCAACACTTTGCTGGGCAAAGTCAAATACGTCCCCGGGGCCGCCGCCAAGGCCGAGCAAACCCTGAACATGGTCAAGGCCGTGCGTTTGCAAGCCAATGCCCATATCGGCAAAGCCCTGCAACCGATACGCGACGCCCTCGACATCGTGATCCGCCGGTTGGAGATGGAAGACCTGATGCAGCATCGGGCGATCCTGAACACGGTGAATGTGCACTTTCACGGCGGATTGCCCGAGGCGCGGGCGGTGAAATTGATGCGGGATGCGAAGCCGTTGCCGGGGTGGTTGAGTCGGGGGGAGCCGGGGCTGTTTAAGCCGTTGAACCCGGACCTTTACATAGACGAGGTAAACAAAAGAGCCGCCCTGGGCTTTCCGCGCCTCGATGACAAGCAGATGAGAACCTTCGCCGAAGGCATGGTGGCGGCTGAACTCAAAGGCCCCCTACGCCTTTACCGCATCATAGGCCCCGGCAGTGTCGCCAGCGCCCAGGACTGGGTCACGGAAGCCGTGTTCAAGCAAATCATGGATTCAGCCAACCCCAAGTCTGCCTGGCGCAAGTACCTGGCCGTGTGGCCGGACTGGAACGTCAATGGCCAGTTCGTGGTGTACGAACTCAAGGCCGGGGAAACCCTCAAGGTCTGGAAAGGCCCCGCGGCGTCCCAAGTCAAGGATGGGGAAATGGAACTAGGTGACCGCTATCTGGAAGGCGGCTGGGAACAAATCAAGTTCGACTCCAAGTTCATCCGTAATAGCGCGGGCGAAAGCACCGCTGAAGCCTTCGACACCCTGACCTACTACCGCGTGGATCGCCAGACCGGTCGCATGGAGCCTGCCCCGGACATGAACTACGAGCGTTACAAGAACCTGTCGCCACAAGAGCAGGAGTTCTATGAGTGCCTGCGCGAAAAAATCAATCACCCCGCCATCAGCGGCCCCTTTGATACCGCCTGGGGCATGACCGACTTTGATACCCAACTTAATAACGTGCGTCTCGGCCTGCCCAACTTACCCGGCCAAGTAACGGAGTTTAAAAAATGAATCCGCTTTATCCGATGACCCCGACTTATCACCTGTCGCTTTGGCAAAAACGCCAGGCAGCCATGCTCTATTACTACTCGTCGCAAAGTTACTTGGACGCGTTGTTGCCGAAGATCGAAGAGTTGATCGTCATGGCCGAGATGCTTTTAGAACGCCGTTCGATTCTCGACCCCCTGATGGTCAGCGAACGCTGGGGTGTACGCGATACCGCAGCCAACTGGAGCACCGGCGGTTTTCCGGCCTTGATTGCCTACAGGCAAAGCACAATGTGGCATATGGCCAAACGCGCCGACCAGTGCTACGGCATCACGGGAACCAATCAATGCGCCCATATGCTGGGTGAGTTTTCAATGCAATGGGCCACTGCAGAACAGGAGAAAGCTTTTCGCGAGCGGGCCAACGAGGTGTTTTCCTACGGTTTTAAGATTGACGGTGTCATGGAACGGGGCTGGAACGATGTGATTTTTTGGGTTATTTGGCAGCAAGTTAAAGGGCACTTTGCGCGCTTGCCGAAATTTAAAGTGCATATGAATATTGAAGGTGAAACCGGGAAAGTTCCGCCACGTACCGGTGTCTATGTCTCTCAGGATGATCCTCTGGGTGCCCTGCAATTTGCCTGGACCGGAGGCGGCGAAGGTATGTGGAAAACACTGAAAGAATGTAAAACATTCAATGATATAGGCCTGGACGCTTTGAAAACCTTGGGACGCGCAGGCTTGTGGGGCGATGAAAACGGGCTTGCAAGGTTCATTGAGCAATCGCCCTATAAAGGCGTCTTTAAAGAGTCGTACTTCTACGCTCGTACCCGAGTACAAGTTCACTCTTTCACCGAACGCCCCTGCAAATGGTACTTCGTCGAACTTCTCGAAGGCGAGTTTGAAGACAGCGACCCCGACGCCATGGCCGACGCGCCCGGCAGCGAGCCGCAGCACCCGCCGCGCAAAGCCAGCGGCGAGCCGTGCCCCCACGCCGGTTGGTGGTTCAGCCCCGCCCGTGAAGGTTCGCGGCAGTATTTCCGTGATGGCGCAATTTTTCCCAAGCTGGAAGGCGACTACGGCTACACCTTCTGGCTCTGGAGCCCGGACCAGTCCAGGCCAGCACTTTGATCGTTAAATGCAGGCCAGGCGAACCCGCCTGGCCTGCACTGCCCCGAATTCAAACACCCGCCACCCGCCCCGTTGGCTGGAGGCGGCGCCTGGTCAACCACGAGGTGCCCCAGGCGCGTCAGTTTGCGTTACGGGTTGCCACGGGCAAGGCGCCCGCCATCACGCCCGGCGCGGGTGGCCCTTACCAGTCATACGTCAAGTTCGACACCACGGTGCGGCCTTCGCCGTAGTAGCAGTCCACCGAACTCCCGCAACTGGCGACGTAGGTTTTGTCGCCCAGGTTTTGCACGGTCAGGCCCAGTTTCACGCCTTTGAGTTTGAGCGGCGATTGGCTCAGGTCGTAGCTCATGTTGGCGTCGTAGACGGTGTAGGACGGGATCTGGAACGCGCCGTCGTAGTCGTCGCCGTAGTTACCGCGCACGTAGCGTGCGCCGATGCCCGCGCCCAGGCCGGCCAATGGGGTGTCGCCCAGCAGGGTGTAGTTAAGCCACAACGCGGCGGTCACGGGTGGGCGGTTGGCCGGGTGGCGGCCTTCGCGGCCGTCGTTGTCCTTGGTGTACTTGACGTCGTTGCGCGACACCGAGGCGATCACGTTGAAGGCTTCGCTGATTTCGCCCTTGGCTTCCAGCTCGATGCCCTTGGAACGCAGCGCGCCGACCTGTTTGCTATGGCCGGGGTTGGCCAGGTCTGGGGTGAGCATGTTTTCCTGGTCGATCTGGTAGGCCGAGATCTGCACGAAGCTGTTCTGCCCCGGTGGTTGGTACTTCACGCCCGCTTCGTATTGCTTGCCGGTGGTCGGCTCAAAGGGTTTTTCGCCCACGCCAGTGCCCAGTTGCGGCAGGAAGGATTCGCTGTAGCTGACAAACGGCGCGATGCCGTTATCGAACAGGTAGACGATGCCGCCCCGGCCGCTGAATTTTTCGTCGCGGGTGGTGGAGTGAGTTTCCACCGCCGACAGGGTCTGGTAGTTGTCGCCCTTGGCCAGGTCGTAGCGCCCGCCGATGACGAACACCCAACGGTCGAGCTTGATCTGGTCCTGGGCGTAGAAGCCGGTCTGGTCGATGGTGCGGTCCCAACTCTGCGGCCCGCTCCAGTTCATGCGTTGGCCGTAGGTGGGGGTGAACAGGTCGATGGCCGCGCCGTTGCGGTCATACAAACCGTGGAAGTCGGAGTTGGAGTGGTAGTAGTCCACGCCCAGGATCACGGTGTGGTTCAGGGCGCCGGTGTCGAATTCGGCCTGGGCGATGTTGTCCACGCCAAACACCTGGTTTTCCTGCTTCCAGTTGACCCCGAAGCGCGATTGGTAACGCTGGTCGTTGGCCCCGGTGAGGGGGTTGGTGACGAAGCGGTAGCCGTGCAACGGCGCGCGGTAGTGGTCGTCGACCGTGGCGTAACGGGCGTTTTGCTTGAGGGTCCAGACGTCGTTGAGGCGATGGGACAACTCGTAGCCCAGCACGTACTGCTCGCGGTTGTACTTGTTGATGCCCGGCTCGCCGATGAACACGTCGCGGTCGATCTTGCCGTTGGGGTTGTGGAACAGGGTGCCGGAGGCCGGCAGGCCCTGGGCCTCGGGCACGCCGTCGTCCTTCTGGTACTGGGCGAACACGGTCAGGCGCGTGTCGTCGCTGGCGTTCCAGGTAAAGCTGGGGGCGAGGAACTGGCGCTTCTGCTCGAAGTAGTCGATCTCGCCATTGGAGTCGTTGGCCAGGCCGGTCAGGCGATAGAGGAACTTGCCCTCCTCGTCCAGCGGCCCACCGAGGTCAACGGCGACGCTTTTATGGTCGTAGCTGCCTGCCTCCAACACCACTTGGCGCACGGCGGTTTCGGTTGGGCGTTTGCTGACCATGTTGACGATGCCGCCAGGCTGGTTCTGCCCGTAGAGCACCGAGGCCGGCCCCTTGAGCACCTCGATGCGCTCCAGGGAATAGGGTTCGATCTGCAACGCACCACCGGTGCTGCCGCCGCCGTAGGGCAGGTGCAAGCCGTCGAGGTAAAGAGGTGTAGGAGAAATACCGCGCGAAGTCGGTTCGTCGAAGAACTTCACCCGGTCGTCAAAGCCACCGCCGGTGATGCCGGGCGTATAGCGCAGGGCTTCGACGATGCTTTGCGCGCCCCGGGACTTGATCTCGGCGGCGGTAACGACGTTGATGGTCTGGGGGATTTCCGTCAGCGCGGCGTCGGTCTTGCTGCCGGTGGCGCTGCGCTTGGCGACGATGCCTTCGACCGGGCCCCAGGCACTTTCCGCGGCCTCGGCGGCGTTGATACGGGTGGCGCCCAGTTGCAGCGAACCGCTCTGGGGCACGGCTTGCAGCGACCAACTGCCTTGGGATTCGAGCGCCAGCAGGCCACTGCCGGCCAACAATTGCTCCAGGCCCTGGGCCGTGTCGTAGCGCCCTTGCAGGCCGGGGCTGCGCTTGCCGGCGGTCAATTGCGCGTCCACCGACAGCAAAATGCCCGCCGTGCTGGCAAAGCGGTTCAGGGCCTGGTCGAGGTTACCCGCCGGGATGTTGTATTGGCGCGCCTCCCCGGCCTGGGCCGACGCGGCCACGGCCAGGGTGGACGCCAGCGGCACGGCGGCCAGCAGGCTGACAAACAGCCCACGGCGCAGGTGGCGGGACAATGTACGAGACGACGTCGGGCGGTGTGGCATTCCAGAACTCCCCATGAGAATGCTTCTTGATTTGCTTTCAAGAGGTATCCCGGATAACTCGGCAAAACCGACAAGGCGCTGGGAAATTTTTTTTGAAGGCGTGCAGGGCCCGTAGCAGGCGGGCTTGCCCGGGCTGGGGGGACGCAGCAACCCTAAGCTTTTTCTTGGCCGCCACACCGATGTTTGGACCGCTTCGCACCCCAACGCGGGCAAGCCCGCTTGCTCACCCTCGCGCCTTGACCGTCACCCAATACCGCGTCACGGCTTCTACCCGCACCGGTAGCGATTGCTCCAGCGCGGCGAGGATGGCGTCGCTGTCGTCGAGGGGAAATACGCCGGTGAGCAGCAGCCCAGCCACGGCGGCGTCACAGCGCAGCCAGCCCGGGCGATGGCGCGCCAGGTCGGCAATAAACTGCCCCAACGGCTGGCGTTCGGCGGTGAGGCGGCCCTGGCTCCAGGTGCTGGCATTGAGGTCGGCGGCGCGCACCGCACCGGTCTGGGCGGCGTTGAACCACAGGCTGTCGCCGGCGTTGAGGTACTGCGCAGCAGCATGTTGCGGGCGTACATGCAATTGGCCTTCATAGAGATCGACCCGCGTACCGCCCTGCGCATCACGCACCGCAAAGCGGGTGCCCAGGGCCTGGATGTCGCCGGCCTGGGTCTCGACGATCAGTGGGCGGGTGGCGTCGTGGCCGCTGTTGAGCAGGATTTCGCCACTGATGAGGGTGATACGCCGCTCGCGGGCGCTGTAACGTAAATCCACCGCCGTGTCGCTGTTGAGGTCCAGGCGCGTGCCGTCGGCCAGGGTCAGGTGGCGCACCTCGCCCACCGCCGTGCGCTCGCCAGCCATGGCGTTACGCCACGGCTGGCTGCCCTGCACCGCGTAGCCGCCGCCCGCCACCAGCAGCACGCCGAGCAGTTTGAGGGCGGCGCGGCGCTGCTGGTCGGGGGCATCGCGCAGCACCGCCCGGGCGCTTTCGGCGGGCACCCCGCTCAGGGTTTGCTGCAACTGTTGCAGGCGCGCCCAGGCGCGGTGGTGGTCCGGGTGGGCGGTTTTCCAGCGGGCGAAGGCCTGGCGCTGTTCGGCATCCAGCTCACCGCCCCAGTGCAACATCAGCCATTCGCTGGCCTGCTCGACGATCGCCGGGGCAATCGGCGCTTCGCGCTGCGCCCTCATTGCTCGTAGACCACCTGATAGCAGGCCTGGATGGCGCGGATCATGTACTTCTGCACCGAACTGACCGTCACCCCCAGGCGCTCGGCGACTTCGGCGTAGGTCAGCCCTTCGAACTGCGAAAGCAGGAACGACTGGCGCACTTTTTCCGGCATACGGTCGAGCATGGCGTCGATCTGCATCAGGGTTTCGAGGATCAAGGCACGGGTTTCCAAGGACGGCGACTCCGGTTCCGGCAGGTGGGCGATGCTTTCCAGGTAGGCGCGCTCGATGCGCAGGCGCCGCCACTGGTCGATCACCAGGTTGCGGGCGATCTGCGTCAGGTAGCTGCGGCTTTCCAGGTGCCCCGGAAAACGCCCCGACACCAGCAGGCGCAGGAAGGTGTCCTGGGCCACATCCGCGGCGTGCTCGCGGTCGCCCAGGCGCTTGCGCAGCCAGCCTTGCAGCCAGCCATGGTGGTCACGGTAAAGGCGATGCAACTGCGCCTTGCCGTCAGTGGTTGCATCCATGGAAGGGTCCACACACATGATTGATAGCAATTATCATTACACTTTTGTATGGGGGCAGGCAAAGGGCCATTTACCATAGGCGCCGCGAGGGCTTGGTTTACCTCAGCTCTAACGCCACCGAACCCAAGGTGAGGAGCCAGACACACCCCCCCAGCGCCACCCATAGCCTATTGAGGCCGCTGAGCCGGGCATTGGCCTGCCCTTGCGGGTCACCCTCCACCGCATTGATGGCTTTTTGCACGCATAGCAACCAGTAAGTTTGCAGCAGGAACACCCCCAGGCCTGCGGCCAGCCCCAGCAAGTTATCGGGCACCCAGACCTGAATCGAGCCGCCCAGAGCGGTGAGAATGATCGCCAGGGCAAGCAGCCGAGGATGCCAACGGGGAGGCTCGGCCAGCCGTTGCACCTGGCGATCGATCTTCATTACCAGCGAATAGATGAACAAATCGTTTAACACCGCCCGCAGCCACGGGATCACCTTGATGCCAGTGGTATCGCGGTAGCGCCGCCAGTTTCTGTAGCTCCAGTACGGAAAGTAGAAACCAAAGGTCGCCACAAACAGGATGACGAATTTGCTCGGTGCGACGACGTAGAAAAACCGCGCCCTGGCCGGCGCGCAAGGGCTGTCGGCCAGGGGTGGGACACAGGGGGGGTCGATCGTAGGCATGGCTACAAGGGCTCGTGAAGGAAACGGCCCGTGATGTTAAGCCCGCCATCCGGGCATTTTGTGAAGCAGCAGGGAATCAGGAACAACCCTACGCGAGCGCCCTACAAAGCTGCTTCCTCGGCCTGCAACGGGTACACCGACTCCCACCCCCCGCCCAAGGCCTTGTACAACCCGACCATGGCCAGCGACACGTTCACCTGGCTCTCGACCTGTTGTTCCTGGATGGCGAGCAAGGCGCTTTGCACCGTGAGCACGTTGATGAAGTCCACCACCCCTTCGACATACTGCTGCTGCGCGGCCAACAGGGCGATGCGGTTCTGGCTGACCGCTTCGGCCAGGTGCTCGCGCTGCAACTGGCTGGCGTTGTAGCGCGTCAGTTGATCGTCGATCTCGTGCCAGGCCCGCAGCACGGTGTGCTGATAGCCCAGCGCCGCTTCCTGTTGCTGGGCCTCGCGCAGCTTGAGCATGCCGCGCAGGCGCCCGCCGTCGAACAGCGGCAGGCTGAACTGTGGGCCGATGGCGAACTGACGCGAGCCCCAGGTGCCGAAATCCGACAACTGCATGGCTTGCGAGCCGAAACTGCCCGACAGGGTGATGCGCGGGTAGAAGTCGCCCTTGGCCACGCCGATGCTGGCGGTGGCGGCGTGCAGCCGCGCTTCGGCCTGGAGGATATCCGGGCGGCGGCGCGCCAACTGCGAGGGCAAGCCGATGGCCAGTTGGGCCGGGGCTTGGGGCACCGGCGCGGCGGCGGCCAGTTCGGCTTGCAGGGCTTGCGGGCCCTCCCCCAGCAACAGGCTCAGGGCGTTTATCAGTTGGTCCTGGCGCTGGCGCAGCACCGGCAGGCGCGATTCGATGGCGGCCACTTGCGCGGCGGCTTCGGCCACGTCCAGTTGGGTCGCCACGCCATCGGCCTGGCGCATGCGCGAGAGCATCAGGCTGCGGTTGGCCACTTCCAAGTTCTGCTCAGTGACGGCCCGGGTGCTCTGCACGCCACGCAGTTGGATATAGCTCTGTGCGGTGTCGGCCAGCACGGCGAGCAACACCCCGCGACGGTCGTTTTGCGCCACCTCCAGGGTCGCGTCGGCGGCTTCGGTTTCGCGCCGTACGCGGCCCCAGAAGTCCAGCTCCCAAGCCGCCGCGAAACCGCCCTCCCACAGGTTGAAGGCGCTGTTGCCGTTGTGCCCAGAGGGGTCGCTCAGGCCTTCGCCACTGTTACGTTTACGCGCGTAGCCGCCGTTGGCGCTGGTGGACGGGTACTGGCTGGCGGTGGTCACCTGCCGCACGGCGCGGCTTTGCTGCAAGCGGCTACTGGCCAGTTGCAGGTCCAGGTTGTCGCTCAGGGCGCGGCGGCTCAGGCTGGCCAATTGCGGGTCCTGGAACACTTCCCACCAGTGTTCGGCCAGGGCGCTGCTCACCGCTTGGCTGGCGGCCGGGGTGGGTGGGGTGTTCCAGCGTTCGATGGACGGCGCCTCGGGGCGTTGGAAATCCGGGCCCACCGTGCAGGCCGACAACATCGCCAACGTCAGCAGGCCCGGCAGAAGATTGAGGCGTTTCATCGCTGGCTCACCTCGCGCACCTGTGTGGCCGAGCTGTGGGTGTCGATGCTCGCCTCCACCGACATGCCCACCCGCAGCCGCTCAACCAGCGGTTGGCCGGGGTCGAGGAGGATTTTCACCGGGATGCGCTGCACCACTTTGGTGAAGTTGCCCGTGGCGTTGTCCGGTTTAACCGCCGCGAAAGTCACGCCGGTGGCCGGGGCAATGCTCTGCACGCGGCCGCTGAGGGCCTCGCCGTCGAGGCTGTCGACACGCACCTGCACCACCTGCCCCGGCGCCACGTTAATCAGCTGGGTTTCCTGAAAGTTGCCCACCACATAGGCCTGTTCCAGCGGCACCACGGCGAGGATCTTGCTGCCCGGCGTAACGTAGGCGCCGACCCGCACCGCCCGTTCGCCGACCATGCCGTCCACCGGCGCGACAATGCGCGTGTACGACAGCTCGTAACTGGCCATCTCCAGCGCCGCATGGGCGCGTTTGAGGCCACCTTCGGCGGCGTCGCACTGGGCGCTGAGGATTTCCACCTGCTTGCGTTCGGCGGCCAGCACCGCCGTGGCATGGGCCAGTTGCGCGGTGGCCTGGTCGATGCGCGTGCGCGCCTGCTGGGCGTTTTGCACCGTGCCCGCGCCCACCCCGGCGAGGTGGTTGTAGCGCGCCAACTCATGCTCGGCGAAGGCCATTTGCGCACGGTCGGCCACCACTTGCGCCTGGGCCTGGGCGATCACCGAGGCCTGGCGTTCCAGGGTGGCGCGGGCGTTTTGCAACTGGGCGCTGGCGACTTCGGTTTGCGCCGCCGCAGCCAGGGCAGCGGCGCGCAGGTCGCGGTCATCGATCAGGGCCAGCAACTGCCCGGCCTTGACCTGCTGGTTATCGTCCACCAGCACTTCCTTGATGAACCCGGCCACGCGGGGCGCCACCAGGGTGAAATCGGCAGCAACGAAGGCGTCGTTGGTGGTCTGGCGCGTGCCGTGGCCGAACAGGCCGGGGGCCAGCACGTAGAGCAGCGCACCCAGGGCCAAAACCGCCGCCGAAGCGGCGATGTTGTGTTTCGTGGAAATCGTCATAAACAACCTTCTGTGTCGTTAAGCATTCAAATGGGCGCGCGCGGTGGGTAGATCCGCGTCGGCAGCCAGAAAATCAGCAGGATCATCGCGCCGGCCAGCACGGCCATGCAGGCGTACAAGTCCGCCGAGGTCAGCACCAGGGCTTGCTGGTGCAGGCGCCGGGCAAGGTCGGCAGGGTTGCCTTCGACCCACGGCGAGTTGCCGAGGCGGTCCACCAGGTGGGTGGAGTGAAAGTGCAGGCGCGCGGTGGTCAGGGCGTCCAGCACCCCGGTGGCGACCACGGCCGCCAGGCCCTTGACCGTGTTGAACCAGGCCGAGGCGTAGGGCCCTTCCATGGGCGTGATGCTGCCGGTGGAGAGCATCAGCAGCGGCAGCACGGCCATGGGCTGGCCGAAGATCTGCAACAGTTGCAGCACGTAGAAGTCGTCGCGGATCCAGGCCGAGGTCAGTTGAGTGCCGCCGGCGCAGGACAGCGCCAGCATCCCCAGGCCAATCCCCAGCACCCAGCGGCAATCGACCCGGCGCTGGTTGCACAGGGCCGCCACCAGCGGCAGCGCGATCAATTGCGGCAGCGCCATCACCAGCATCACCGGCGCCGTTTGCAAGGGCCGATAGCCCTGGACCTGGGCCAGGTAGGCCGACGGAATCAGGATGACCGCCAGCAGCACCATCAGCACCCCGGCCAGGGTCAGCAGGGAGAACGACAGGTTGCGCACCCCCAGCATCTGCAACTTGAAAAACGGGATCGGTTGCGACCATTCGTTGACCAGAAACAGCACCAACAGCAGGGCCCCGCCGCCGAGCAAGGTGCAGATCAGGCCTGACTCGAACCAATCCAGGCGATTGCCCTGCAACAGGCCGATCACCAACATGCAGATCGCCGGGAACCCCAGCAGCAGGCCGCGCCAGTTGAATTGCTTGAAGCGCTCCGGGCGCAGCGGGTCTTGGGGCAAGCCGTAGGCCACCGCCGCCATGGCCAACAGGCACGGCGCGACGATCTGCCAGAACGCCCACTGCCACCCGACGTATTCGGTCCACAGCGCCGCCAGCGGCGTGCCCAGGCTGGGGCCGAAGGTGGCGGTCAGGGCATAACCGGCCAGGCCATAGAGCTTGACGTTGGCGGGCAAAAAACGCAGGGCCACGGTCATCAGCATCGGCGGCAGCGCGCCACCGGCCAGGCCTTGCACAGTGCGCAGCAGCAACAGGCTTTCGTAGTTGGGGGCAAAGGGGCACAGCACGCCCAGCACGGTGAACAGGCCCATGGCCGCGAGGGTGAAACGGCGCAGGGAGAACGTCACCGAGCACCAGGGTGCGAAGGCCATGGCCGCCACGGACGTGGCCGTGTAGCAGGCCACCAGCCAGGTGCCTTCGTCGTAACCGATGTACAACGCACCACGGATATCGGCCAGGGCAACCTTGGTGACCATCTCGTTAAGGCCCGACACCAGCACCGCCAGCAACACACCCACCAAACCGATGATGATCCGCGGCCCGAACACCGGCGGCGCCGCGGCTGCCGGCTTGGCGGGTGCCGCAACAGCAGCAGGCGCGGCGACAGCAAGGGAACTCATAAGCAGCACAACTCCGGTTGAGAAATACCGGAGCAGTTTAAGAACGCTGATAGCTGACGAAAACTGACTTATTGGCAGCTTATAAGTGCGTGCCGCGCAGCAATTGCGCAGAACGGTTTAAACACTATCCCTGTGGGAACAATGACCGCGGTGTAACAAATGAACCCTGTGGGAGCGGGCTTGCCCGCGATGGCGGCATTCCAGCCGCCGCAGGTGCATCGCCTGCCCCGGCCTCATCGCGGGCCGGGCCCGCTCCCACAGTTCAACTGTGGTGTGGGTGAGAGTTGTGACAGGTATTCACTTTCCACTGTGGGAGCGAGCCTGCTCGCGATGGGGGCATTCCAGCCGCCGCAGGTGCATCGCCTGCCCCGGCCTCATCGCGGGCCGGGCCCGCTCCCACAGTTCAACTGTGGTGTGGGTGGGATTTATGGCAGGTATTCACTTTCCACTGTGGTGTGGGTGGGATTTGTGGCAGGTATTCACTTTCCACTGTGGGAGCGAGCCTGCTCGCGATGGCGGTATTCCATCCGCCGCAGGTGCATCGCCTGCCCCGGCCTCATCGCGGGCGGGGCCCGCTCCCACAAGGGGTGGGGGCTGGCCTTAGGTCCCGTTCCCATGGTGGGTGAAGGCTTTTCTCACCTTGGCTGCGCCTGCGACCAGGTTTCATCGCAGGTGGACTTGAGGGTTTCGCGCAGCCATTTGTGGGCCGGGTCTTTGTCGTAGCGCGGATGCCAGGCCTGGGTCAGCATCAGGGTCGATAACGGGATCGGCAGGTCGAAGGCGCACAGGCGCAGGCCCAGGCGGGTGACGCTGGAAATGGTTTCCTTGGGCACCGGCAGGATCAGGTCCGAGTCGGGCAAGGCGAACATCGCCGCGTGGAAGCTCGGCGCGATCACCGCCACCCGCCGTTCCAGGCCCATTTCGTTGAGCGCGGTGTCGATGGGCCCGCGGGCGATGCCGCGCCGCGACATGCTGATATGGGCAAACCCGGCAAAACGCTCGGCGGTGATTTCCCCGTCGAACAGCGGGTGATCTTCCCGGGCCAAGCCGACGAAGGTAGTGGAGAACAGGTTCTGCACCTTCACTTCCGGGGTTTGCGGGCGGGAGTTGCTGATGCGCAGGTCGATGCGCCCTTCGCGCAGCGCCTCGTCGTCAGCGTCGCCCTCGGGCACGAAGCGCAGTTCGCAATGGGGCGCCTCGCGGTCCATGGCGGCGAACAGGCGCCCGCCGTACACGCCGACGAAAAAGTCATTGGCGCGGATGTTGAAGCGCCGACGCAGGGTGCGCAGGTCTACCTGGTCGGCCGAGCGGAACACCCGCGCCGCCTGCTCCACCACGGCGCGCACCTGGTTGTGCAGTTCCAGGGCCTTGGGCGTGGGCACCAGGCCACGCCCGGCGCGCACCAGGATCGGGTCGCCCACCGCTTCGCGAATCCGCGTCAGGGTGCGGCTCATCGCCGCCGGGCTGAGGTTCATGCGCCGCGCGGCGCCCACCACGCTGCCCTCGTCGAGCAAGGCGTCGAGGGCGACAAGTAGGTTCAGATCGGGAAGCTGCATGCCAAGCACTCACAAAAGTTGAAGATTGAGCCAGGCGCAATGCTAGCAGCTTGCCTAACCAGGCACCGTGTCGCCCTCGGTCAGCGCCAGCCGTCGGCTTTGCAGCCAAGGGCCGAATGCCTCGGCCAGCAGGGGCCGGGAGATCAGGTAGCCCTGGGCCACCTGGTAGCCCTGCTGCTGGAGCACCCGTTGTTGGGCTGCGGTTTCGACGCCTTCGGCCACCACACGCAACTTGAGGCTTTCGCCAATACGGATCACCGCTTCGCTGAGGGCCTGGCTGGTGGTGTCGTGCTCCAGGTCGTGGACGAAACTGCGGTCAAGCTTGAGCTCTTGAATCGGGATACGCCGCAAGTAGCTGAGGCTCGAATAGCCGGTGCCGAAATCGTCCATCGCCAGGCAAATGCCCATGGCGTGGACCTCATTGATGGTGGTGAGGGTATCGGGGTTGCTGTCCATCACCACGCTTTCGGTGATTTCCAGGGTCAGGTCGGCCACCGTGAGCCCATGCTGGGCGAGGATTTCGCCGATCAGCATGGGCAACTGCCGGTTGTGGAAGTTGGTCGGCGACAGGTTCACCGAGACACAGGGCACCGCCAACCCTTCGCGCCGCCAGGCCGCCAACTGCTGGCACGCCTCGCGCAGCGCCCACTGCCCGAACTCGCCGATCAACCCGCATTCTTCGGCCAGGGGGATAAAACAGGTGGGCGAGATATGCCCCAGTTGCGCGTGATGCCAGCGGGCCAGGGCTTCGACGCCGTACAGGGCCCCGGTGCGCAGGTCGATCTGGGGCTGATACATGAGGAAAAAGGTTTTCTGCTTGATGGCCTGGCGCAGCGCGGTTTCCAGGTTGAGCCGCCCCCGGGCGAGTTGGTCCAGCCCCTCGCTGAAAAAACTCACACTGCCGCGTGCGCGGGTCTTGGCCTGGAACATGGCCATATCCGCGCGATGCAAGAGCGTGGCCATGGTGCGCCCGTCCTCGGGAAACAGGCTGGCGCCGATGCTGGCCGAGGGGGTCAGCACCACGCCGGCGATCTGGCAAGGCGTCGCCAGGCTCTTGCGCAGCTCTTCGATCACCGCCACTGCCTGCTGTGGCCCGCACCGCGGGAGTACCAGCACAAACTCATCGCCCGATAACCGGCTGACAATGTCTACCTGGCGGCGCTGTTCGCTCAAACGCCGGGCGGTGATGCGCAGGAATTCATCCCCGGCCGCATGCCCCAGTGAATCGTTGACCTGCTTGAAGCGGTCCAGGTCCACGAACAGGACGGTCAGCTGCGTATGGTTGCGCCCCGCCTCGGCGATGGCCTGGTCGGCCCGGGCGTACAACAGGTTGCGATTGGGCAGGCCGGTCAATTCGTCGTAGAAGGCCAGTTGCCGGATGTGGGCGCGCGACTCTTCACGCTCCAGGGCCAAGGCACACAACTGAATGCTGGCGTTGACCAGCAAGCGATGCAGCTCGCTGGGCTCGCCGGGTTGCCGGTAATAGAAGGCAAAAGTGCCGAGCACGCGCCCCGAGCTGGATTTTATCGGCGTCGACCAACAGGCCCGTAACCCCAGCGGGAGGGCCAGGTCGCGGAAGTCTTCCCAGTTCGGGTGGCTGGCAATATCGCTGACCATCACGGCTTCGCCGCGAAATGCGGCGGCCCCGCACGAGCCAATGGCCGGACCAATGGCCAGCCCTTCCAAGGCCGCACCGTAACTGGCAGGCAGGCTCGGTGCCGCCAGGGTATGCAGCGCGCCCTGGGCATCGATACTGAGCACCGTGGCGATCACGTCCGGAGCGATGCGCTCGACCTCCCGGCACGCCAGGCTCATCAATGATTCCAGGCACGCCTCCTGGACCATGGCTTCGAGCATTTTGTGGCGCAAAACCTCGGGCATCCGCGAGTGGGTCACATCGTTGAGGACGCTGACGCTGTTAAGCAGCACACCCTGGGCATCGCACACCGGATGGGAGGTGACGTCGCACCACACCCGCGAACCGTCGAGGTGGTAGCCCACCACTTGGGATTGGTGGGATTGGCCACGGGTCAGGGCCTCATGCAGGGCGGTCTGCGCCAGCGGGTCGAGGTCCGGGGCAATCACCTGGCAGGGGCTTTTGCCGCGCACCTGCTCGGCCTCGTGGCCAAACAGGCGGGTAAAGCCCTCGTTGATGTAAACAATGCGAAATTGATTGTCGGTGAGGATGATGGCGTTTTGCGTGGTATCGACCACCAACGACAGCAGAAACAGCCTCTCGCGCTCCTCATGCTGGTCGGTGATGTCTTTGATAAACGCGGTATAGAGCTGTTGCCCGGGCGTCTCGACCTTGGAGATCGACATCGCGCCCCAGCGCCGCCCGCCGTCGTTGCGCTCGATCAGCACGACGCGGCTGGTGCCGACAATCCGGTTGATGCCCGTCACGCGGTTTTTGTCGATGTAGCTGTCGTGATCGGCGCGGATCAGTTGCGGCACCAACAGGCTGACGTTGTGGCCCAGCACCTCGTCGCGACGGTAGCCCCAGAGCTTTTCAGCAGCGGCGTTGAACAGAATGACCTGATTGCGCTGATCGATGACCACCACGCTATCAATGCTCTGCTCCAACGTCTGGATGAAGATGTGCGAGAGATCTTGGAGGTTCGACATGGGTGCGTCCTGCTGACAACTGTTGTTTTTATCTTTACGCCGGGCCCCATCCCCTGGGATTGCATACCGGTTGCACTGCCCTGTGTGGCAGCCGCCGGGTCAGGTCTTGAAATGCCTGACCATGGCGCTCAACTCCGACGCCAGGCGCGACAATTCGCCGCTGGCGGAACTGGTCTGGTGGGCCCCTTCGGCCGCCACGGTCGATAGCTCGCGGATGTTGAGCAGGTTGCGGTCCACCTCATGGGCAACCTTGGCCTGCTCCTCCGTGGCACTGGCGATCACTAGGTTGCGTTCGGTGATCTGGCTCACCGCCAGGAAGATTTCTTCCAGGCTCTGGCCCGCGGCTTCCGTGGCCAGCAACGTGGTGCCGGCGCGGCGGGTGCTGGCGTCCATGGCCTCCACGGCCTGGTGGGTGCCGGTCTGGATACCGGCAATCATCTGCTCGATTTCCTGGGTCGATTCCTGGGTGCGATAAGCCAGGGTGCGCACCTCGTCGGCCACCACCGCGAAACCACGTCCGGCATCGCCGGCACGGGCGGCCTCGATGGCGGCGTTGAGGGCCAGCAGGTTGGTTTGGTCGGAAATGCTGCGGATCACTTCCAGCACCCGGCCGATATCCCGGGTCTGGACCGCCAGGTCTTGCACCAGGTCGGAACTGGTCTTGATCTCGCGGCTCATGGCATCGACTTCGTCGAGGCTGGTTTGCACCTGGCGCCGGCTCTCCCCGGCCAATTGGTTGGTGGCGCTGGAGGCTTCGGAGGTCGAAACGGCATTACGCGCCACCTCCTCCACCGCCGCCGTCATCTGGGTCACGGCGGTGGCGGCCTGCTCCAGTTCGTTGTGCTGTTGGTGCAGGCCGCGATTGCTTTCCACCGTGACCCGGCTCAGTTGTTCGGCAGAGCTGGCCAACTGATGGGCGCAATGGCTGATTTGTTCGATGGTCTGGCGCTGGCTGGCCTGCATCTGCTGTAAGCCGTTGAACAGTTGGCCGATTTCATTGTTCGACTGGGCGTCGATGGGGTGGCGCAAATCCCCGGCGGCGATTTCCTCGAAATGGCGCCCGGCCTCGCGCAGCGGGCGCAGCACCCGGGTGGCGATAAACCACCAGCAACCGGCCGCCAGCAACCCGGCAATCAGCAGCAACACCACGGCCTGGACCTGGGCCACGCTGTAGCGCGTGTGCGCCTCGTCCATGATCGCGACGGTTTGCGCATCCAGGGCCTGCTCGAATGCCGTCAGGGCGGTGTCGAAGCTGTCGTTGGCGGCGCGGGCCTTGAGGTTGACCGCGATGTAGCGCTCCTCGGAGCCGTCCTTGAGGGCCTGCATCTGTTCATTCAGGGTGCTGCGATACACCGCAAAGGCCTGCTGCAGGGCGGCGATGTCTAGGGCCGACGGGTGCTTTTTTTCCTGGGCGCTGAACGCCTCGAAAAACACCAGCGCTTCCTCGAACAAGGTTTTGGCCCGCTGCAGGCTGGCGGCGGCCTTCTCGCTGTCGCCGGCGCGTGCCTCCAGGAAAGCACCCGCCATTCCCACCCGTGAGCGCAGCAAACGCAGGTAGGCCAGGTGCACCCGGCTGTTCTGGGTAACGCCGACCTCATGCAGGCGTTCGATCTGCGCATCGCTGTTCATGGAGCTGCGCCAACTGGTCAGGGAGGAAACCAGCAACGCGCAGACGAACAGCGCCAACACCCAGAGCATCCCTGTTCGTATCTTCAAATGGGTCAGCATGCAGATGAAATCCCATGGTCGAAAAGCTGGAGCCATTTAAAGGCCACTATCTAATATGTCGCCAATCCTACGGCTGTTTTTTGATCTGAATCAAATAAAGCATGACGCAAGGCATCAATACCATAGTCGTATTACATCATTCGTTTGAACGGAGTAAGCCCGGAAACTGTCGCTTAACGATAAGGATGATGACGCAAGAGGTTAAACACGCATGAAAGAACGCACGGTGGCACATAGAGTCGGGGCAACCATTGCGTTTCGCCGTAAGGCCAAGGGCCTGACACAGGCCTACATGGCCGAGGCCATTGGAGTGGAGAAGGAAACCATCAGCCGCATGGAAAACGGAGTGATCTCCATCTCCTTGACGCGCCTGCAACAGATGTCGGAAGTGCTGGAGTGTTCGCTGAGCGACCTGGTACGCGCCAGTGCCAATGATGCCCACAGCCACTCACAGAGCGTCAACGAACTGATTCAGAGCCTGCCCACCGAGGAACGGGTGATCGTGGTGAACCTGGTCACGGAAGTGGTCAAGGTGCTCAAGGCCAAGGGCCCGTCCCAACCCTCGTGAACCTGGCACCACCGCCGCGCAGTCGAACCGACGCCTCCCTACCCACCCCGCCCCCAAACCCAGCACCCACCGCTAGGGCGCCGCTCCAATGCCCCATCAGCGCTCGTGCAAGGCCTCGGCGCGGGCGCGGATGATTGGTTTGAGCAGGTAGCTCAAGACGCTTTTCTTGCCGGTGATGATGTCCACCGTGGCCACCATGCCGGGGATGATAATCAGCGGCTTGTCGTCAGTGCCCAGGTGGCTGCGCTCGGTGCGCAGGGTAATCATGTAGTAGGTGGTTTTCTTGTCTTCGTCGGTGATGGTGTCGGCGCCGATCTGCACCAACTTGGCCTTGAGGCCGCCGTAGATGGTGTAGTCGTAGGCGGTGAACTTCACGACCGCCTCTTGGCCCGGGTGCAGGAAGGCGATGTCCTGCGGGCGGATTTTCGCTTCCACCAGCAGGGTGTCGTCCAGGGGCACGATTTCCACCAGGTCGCTGCCCGGCTGAATCACGCCGCCGATGGTATTGACCAGCAGCTGCTTGACGATGCCGCGTACCGGCGAGGTCACCAGGGTTCGGCTGACGCGGTCCTCCAAAGCCTTGCCGGTGGCGCTGGCCTTGCTCAGGTCGGTGCGCGCCTCGTTGAGTTGGCCCAAGGCTTCGCTGCGAAACTTGCCGCGCGTTTCGTCGATCTTGCGCTGCACTTCCTTGATCGCCGATTCGGCGCGGGGGATCGCCAGGGTGGTGGCGTCCAACTGGCCACGGGTTTCGACTTCGGCGCGTTTGAGGCGCAGCACTTCCACCGGCGATACCGCGCCCTGAGCCACCAACGGCTCGGACATGTTGATTTCCTGGCGTTGCAGGTTCAGTTGCTGGCGGTATTGCGCCTGTTTGGAGCTGAACTCACGCAGCTCCTGCTGACGCTGGATCAACTGCTCCTGCAACCCGCCGACCTCGTCGAGCAGTTGCTGGCGGCGGCTTTCGTACAGGGATTTTTCGTTGTCGGCCTGCACCGGCACAGCTTTCATCACGTCTTCGGGGAAGCTCAGCGGGCGGTCCTCGACCTCCGCGCTCAGGCGCTCCACCCGCAGCAGCATGGCCAGGCGATCGGCCTCGGTCTCGCCGACGTTGGAGACGAACCGGGTGTCATCGAGGCGAATCAGCGGCGCGCCGGCTTCGACGATCTGCCCTTCCTTGACGAACAGCTCGGCGACGATGCCGCCCTCCAGGTTCTGGATTTTTTGCAGCTTGGACGAGGGAATCGCCTTGCCGTCGCCGCGGGTCACTTCGTCGATCACCGCGAAATTGGCCCACAGCAGCATGAACAGGAAGAAGCCGATGATGCCGTAGATGGTCAGGCGCACCACGCGCGGGGCGTCTTCGATCAACGCCTTGTTGACCTCCGGCAGCGGCTGGCCTTGCAGGGAATCGGAGCCTTTGAAGTAACGCAGAATCGAATCTTTCCAACCGGACTTAAGCAACACTGATCTGCCCCTTCTTCAACGCTTCCATCACAACGGCTTTAGGGCCGTCGGCGAGAATTTGCCCACGGTCGATCACCAACAGGCGATCGACCAGCGACAGCAGGGAGGCACGGTGCGTGACCAGCACCACGGTTTTGTTTTCCACCACCGCTTGCAGGCGTTGCTTCAAGCGTTCTTCGCCGGTGTTGTCCATGGCGCTGGTGGGTTCGTCGAGCAGCAGGATCGGCGGGTTGAGCAGCAACGCCCGGGCCAGGGCGACGTTTTGCCGCTGCCCGCCCGAGAGGTTCTGCCCGCGCTCGCCCACTTGCAGCTCGTAGCCCTGCGGGTGAAGGCGGGCGAATTCGTGCACGCCGGCCAGTTCGGCGGCTTGCAAGACGAGTTCGTCTTCTACATAGCGGGCGCCGGACACCAGGTTATCGCGCAGGGTGCCGGCCAGCAGTTGGATGTCTTGCGGCACGTAGCCGATGTTGTGGCGCAGCTCGCTGATGTCGATCTGGCGGATGTCCACGCCGTCCACCAGCAAAGCCCCATCGTCAGGCTGGTAAAGGCCCACCAGCAACTTGGCCAGGGAGCTTTTGCCCGAGCCGCTGCGGCCGATGATGCCGACTTTCTCGCCGGGCTTGATGACCAGGTTGATGTTCTTGAGCGCAGCGTTCTGCTGGTTCGGGTAGGTGAAGTTGAGCTGGCGGCATTCGATGGCGCCCTGCACCGTTTTGCGGCTCAGGGGGCGCTCTTCGAAATTGCGCTCCTGGGGCAGTTCCATCATCTGGTCGACCGAGACCATGGTCACCTTGGCCTGCTGGTAGCGGGTCAGCAGCCCGGACAGCGAGGCCAGCGGGCTCAGCGCCCGGCCACTAAGCATGTAGCAGGCGATCAGGCCGCCCATGCTGAGGTGGCCGTCGATGATCTGGTACACACCGAAGACGATCATGATGACGCCAGCCAGTTGCTGGATCAGCAGGGTGATGTTCATCGCCAGGCCCGAGAGCATCTTCACGCGCAATTCGAGGCGGCTGAGGGTGCCGATGGTCTGTTCCCACTGGTACTGGCGTTCGCTTTCGGCGTTGTTGACCTTTACCGCGTCCAGCCCGGCGAGGGTTTCGATCAGGCTCGACTGGCGCTCCGAGGCCAGGGCCATGGTGCGCTCCATAGTCGCCATCAGCGGTTTCTGCAAGGCGTAGCCGATGCCCAGGGCAATCGGGAAGGCCAGCACCGGAATCCACACCAAGTGCCCGCCGAGAATGCCGATGACCATGAAGATCAGCAGGGTGAACGGCAAATCGATCAGGCTGGCCAGGGTCAGCGAGGCGAGGAAGTCGC
This sequence comes from Pseudomonas sp. MF08875, assembly GCF_059862525.1. Classification (NCBI taxonomy): domain Bacteria; kingdom Pseudomonadati; phylum Pseudomonadota; class Gammaproteobacteria; order Pseudomonadales; family Pseudomonadaceae; genus Pseudomonas; species Pseudomonas sp. MF08875. The sequence continues at coordinate 4,962 of NZ_JCBCUW010000029.1, read as the reverse complement.
GCAGGCTCTGGAACTCATGGATGTTCTGGGCAAAGCTGCCGACCCGCGCCGGGCGGAACTTCATCGACATGCCGACGATGCGTTCAAACAGCGTGGCCGAGATAATCAGGTCGGTCTTCTTGCCCGCCAGGTCCAGGCACAGGCTGCGCAGGCTCTTGAGGATCAGGTCGAAGATATAGGCGCCGGTGATGCCGATGGCCAGCACCCACAGGGTCGCAGCGGCCTGGTTGGGCACCACGCGGTCGTAGACGTTCATCACGAACAGCGGGGCGGCCATGGCGATGACGTTAATCAGGAAACTGGCGGCGATCGCATCGGCATACAGCCAGCGCGAGCGCTTCAAGGTGTCGCGGAACCAAGAGCGCGCGCGCGGGATCAGCGTGCCGTGGTTCACGTCGAATTTGTGTTGGGGTTGGGCGAAGAACACTTGGCCGCTGTAGTCGTCAGCCAGTTTTTCGCGGTTGACGCTGACTTCGCCGCCATCGCTCTCGCTGAGCAGCAGGCGCGCATTGTCGCCGTCCCAGCCGACGAGCACGGCGCTGCGACCTTCCTTGAGCAACAGGAGGGCCGGCATGGCGATTTCGGGGATCTGCTCCAGCTTGCGTTGCAACACCCGCCCCTGCAGGCCGGCGCGGGCAGCTGCGCGGGGCAGCAACTCGACGCTCAGGCGCTGCGCGGGCAATGGCAGACCGGTGGTCAGCATCGCCGCGCTGGCAGGCTTCTGATGCAGTGTGCACAACGCCATCAGACCATCCAGTAACGGATCGTCGTGCAGCGTGCGTGGATCATGACTGAGATGAACTCGACTAACTTCTGATTCCACGCTGGACACTCTCTACCGATTGGACAATGAGGTTCTACTCAATTCATCCCAGGCAATTGCACCTTGGGCTTCACGTCGTTCTGTACGACGGAGGCCATCGGCGCGACCACTCCCTGGCTCTTGAGCAACTCGCCCATGGTCGCCTTGATTCGATATTGAGTAAATAACTGTGTGTTTTTGATTTCGGCCAAGCGGCGCGAAGCGGTGAACAGTTCGTTCTCACTATCGAGCAAGTCGAGCAGGGTTCGCTCACCGAGGCTGAACTGCTTCTGGTAAGCGGTGCGAACGCTTGTACTGTAGTCCACATACTGCTGGGCAATCGGCACCTGGGCGTTGGCGTTTTCCAGCGCGTTCCAGGCCAGGCCCAGCTCTTCGTTCAACACGCGCAAGGCGTTGTTGCGGATATCCAGGGCCTGGTTGGACTGGTAGGACTTCGATTCCAGGTCAGCCTTGTTGCTACCACCGGCGAACAGGTTGAAGCGCATGCGCAGCATGGCCTGCCATTCGTTGTTGTGCCCTTCGGTGCCGTCCAGGTTGTTGTCGGCGGTGCGGCCCAGCTCAGCGTCGAAGCGCGGGTAGAAGGTCGACTTGGCGGCTTCGTACTGCTTCTCGGCGGCGACGATGTCAGACTCGGCCGAGCGCAGGATCGGGCTGTTTTCCAGCATCTGGCGGCGGGCTTCATCCAGGTTCGCCGGCAGCAACGCCATGAACGGTGCCGGGCGCTCCAGCTGATCGGGCAACTGGCCGACTGCGCTCAGGTAGTTGGTCTGGGCATCGGCCAGGTTGGTCTGTTCGGTAATCAGGTTGTTGCGGGCCTGGGCCAGGCGCGCTTCGGCCTGGTCGAGGTCGGCGCGGCTGCCAACACCGCGCTGGGTGCGCAGCTTGATCTGGTCGTAGACGCGTTCGTGGTTGCTCAGGTTGTCTTCAGCCAGGCGCACGAATTCGCGGCGGGTCAGGACATCCAGGTAAACCTGGGCTACGGTCAAACCCGTACGTTCGGACGAACCGAGCAACGAGTAGGCGCGCGAGTTCACGTTGGCTTGTTGACGCCCCACTTCGCTGGACGTCGCAAAACCGTCAAAAACCATTTGCGACAGGCGCAGGCTCGACTCACTGCGGTTGAGCGTCTCCCAGTCGTTGCGCGGGCTACCGGCACGGGAACCCGGGCTGTCGGTGCCTTCGCGGCCATAACCGGCCAGCAGGTCAACCTTGGGCAGGTAGCCGCCCTTGGCTGCTTTCAACTGATAGTCAGCCGCCAGGCGACTGTTTACGCCAGCCTGGATTTCCGGGTGGACATCCAGCGCTTGCTGCATCGCTTGGGGCAGGCTTTGGGCCTGTACGAAGCCGGCTGCGAGGACGAACGGTATTGCCTTGAACAAGTGCGAACGCATGTTAAAGATTCCTAGGACTTTCTTGTCTCAAATCACAGCTCCATGGGGCGCTGTCTCGGAAAATAGCAACCGTAATGACCGTATGTCGGAAAGTTCAAAATCGGAACTGGATCACACACTGTAGGACAGGTCGCCGCGTAAATATCAATGTGACATTACTGGGGCGATTGTTTAGGATGGCACCCAGAAGGTCAATAGTTTGGCATAAAGTTAATTTCTAAAAAATATAGCCAAATAATTGACGAATAGAAGCGTCAAAACATTTTGAACTTACATCCAGTCTGATCGGGCCAATGCTCATCAGGCACATGGACGTCTACTGAACGGTACCTGGAGAATCTTCAATGAGCAGTGTTGTTGCCATCGTCAAAAGCATTGTTGGCCAAGTTTTCGTTGTGTCCCCCGAGGGCATTCGGCGTGTACTGATTGAAGGTGATCGCCTCTTTGCAGGCGACCAGGTAGACACCGGCCTGTCCGGTGCCGCCACGCTCGAGCTGGCCGACGGCCGCACCCTCGACCTGGGCCGTGACACCCAGTGGAGCGGCACCGCGCCGGACTCCACCACCGACCTGGCCCAGGCCACTGCGCAATCGGCGCCGTCAGTTGAAGAACTGCAGCAAGCCATCGTCGCGGGTGTCGACCCGACCACTGACCTGGAAGCCACCGCGGCCGGCAACACCGGCACGGGCAACAGCGGTGCGGCAGGCGGCGGCCACAGCTTCGTGGTGCTGGATGCCACCGCAGGCCGGGTTGACCCCACCATCGGCTTCCCTACCGAAGGCCTGGGTAACGGTGCAGCAGCGACCAACCAGATCCTCGGCGGCCAGCCCACCGACACCAGCAACACCCTGGTGCCGCGCGACTCGACCCTGACCCTCAGCGCCACGCCGACCATCACTGAAGCCGGTGGCGTACTCGTCTACACCGCCAACGTGACGCAGGCACCGACCACCAACTTGGTCATCACCCTGTCCAACGGCTCGGTCATCGTCATCCCGGCCGGCCAAACCACCGGCAGCGTCAATGTGCCGCTGGCGCCGAACGACAGCGTTTACATCGACCCGGGCCAGATCACCGTCACCGTGACCGGCACCACCGGCGGCGGCGGCCTGGTGCTGACCGTCGACCCGACACCGGCCGTGACCCAAGTCACCGACACCATCGACACCACCACCGTGACCCTGACGTCGAACCCTTCTATTACTGAAGGCGGCGCGATCACCTATACCGCGACCCTGACCAACCCGGCTCAGACGCCGGTCACCGTCACGCTGTCCAACGGCACCACCATCACCATCGACGCGGGCCAGACCACCGGCACCGTCAACGTGCCGACCGCGCCGAACGACGTCTACAACAACGGCAGCACCGTCACCACCACCATCACCGGTGCCACCGGCGGCAACTTCGAAAACCTGGTGCCCAACCCGACGCCAGCGGTGACCACCATCACCGACTCCAAAGACACCACCGGCCTGACCCTGACCGCCACCAATACCGTGGCCGAAGGCGGTTCGATCACCTACACCGCGACCCTGACCAACCCGGCCGGCACCGCGATGACCGTGACCCTGTCCAACGGCGCGGTCATCACCATCGAAGCGGGCCAAACCACCGGCACCGTAAGCTTCCCGACGCCGGCCAATGACGTCTACGTCAACGGCAGTACCGTCGAAACCACCATCACCGGCACCACCGGCGGCAACTTCGAAGACCTGGCGCCCAACCCGACCCCGGCGGTGACCACCATCACCGACACCCCAGACACCGTGACCGTCACCATCGAAGGCGCCGGCGATGTCCTGGAAAACGCCGCCCCGACCTTCACCATCAAAGTCGACCAAAAACTCGACCACGACCTCACCGTCAAACTGAGCAACGGCGAAAGCGTCGTCATCAAGGCCGGCGAAACCCAAACCACCTACACCCTGCCCGTGCAGGGCGACGACGTTTACAAAGACGGCGAAACCGTGGAACTGGGCATCACCGACGCCTCGGTAGACGGCAAGACCTTTGAAAACCTGGTGATCGGCGACAGCGCCGAGGTGCAGATCAACGACACCGAAACCGAAGTGGTTGCCACCCTGACTGTGGATAAAACCACCGTCACCGAAGGCGGCGACGTGACCTACACCGTCACGCTGACCAACAAAGCCGGCCTGCCGATGGAGAGCCACGGCCCGCTGACCTTCACCCTGAGCGACGGCACCAAAATTAACGTTAAGGCCGGCGAAACCACCGGCACTGCCGTGGTTCAAACCACCAATGACGTGTTCACCGGCGGCCAGCCAGCGCTGGTTAATAAGCTGGTAGGCGTTGAAGGCATGGGCGTGGAGCAGTTTGAAAAACTGACCCTCGATCCAAAAGAACACACCACCACCGTTACCGATCAGCCGACCGGCGAAGGTGACAAGGTGACTGTTTCGATCACTGGCGACGGTCCAGTCTTCGAGAACCAAGCACAGAAATTCACCGTTTCGGTCAGCCAAAAACTCGACCATGACCTCACCGTGACCCTCAAAAACGGCGCAGTCGTGGTTATCAAGGCTGGCGAGTTGAGCGTTCCTTACGAGCGCGCTGCTCAAGGCGACGACGTCTATAAAGACGGCGAAACCGTGCCCATGGGCATCGATACCGCCACCGTTGACGGCAAATCCTTCGAGAACCTAGTGATCGGCGGCGATGCTTCGGTAGTCGTGAACGACACCGAAACCGAAGTGGTCGCCACCCTGACTGTGGATAAAACCA
>NZ_JCBCUW010000028.1:0-76666 GCF_059862525.1 Pseudomonas sp. MF08875 | reverse complement strand
CGTACTACGCAGGCCGCAACAGCAGCGACCTGGTGACCCTGATCTGGGAAGCCCAGAACGGCGGCTCGCTGGAGCGCTACGAACAGCCGCTGGTCGTCGGCGACCTCGACGAAGGCGAGCCTATCGTCCGCAGTGTGGACCAGGTAGACATCCGTCGTTTCGACGGCTTGAGGGTCAAGGTGTTCTACCGCGTCAACGACGGCGCCAGTAAAATCCGCCTGATCCGCACCTCGCAGATTTTCTGGATGCAAGTGGGCGTTGTCATGCCGCAATTCCCCGCCCCGCGGGTCAGCCACGTCACCCCCGGTACCGACCTGCTCGACCCCGACCAGGTGCCCGCCGCCGGTGTCATCCTGACCGTCCCCTACACCCAAACCTGGGTCGGCGACCAGGTGACCTACATCTGGGACGGCTCAGAAAGTGCCGGCGACATCTCCAACACCATCACCCTCACCGCCGCCACCGCCGGTCAGGAAATCCCCATCCCCGTGCCCAAGCTCTACGTCGAAAACAACCGTAATGGCGTGGTGATGGTGCACTACACCATCCGACGCGGTACCGAACTGCTGGGCGTGTCCCACACCCTGAACCTGCGGGTGGGCAAGGACCTGATGGACCTGTCGCACCCCACCCTGCGCAACCATGGCGACGGTTCACTGGTCAACGTCAACCCCCTGGATATCCAGCACGAAACCGCGGTGATCGTGCAATACGACGACATGCTGACCACCGACAGGATCAGCCTCAAGTGGTACTACCCAGACTGCACCACCCCCTACATCGCCGATAAAAACGGCCTGGCGGGTAAACGGGTGGAATTTATCATCAGCGCCAACTCCGGCATCGTCCCGCCCAGTGTGGGCAAGACCATCCAGGTGCAATACATCGTCACCCGGGGTAGCCAGGAACACACCTCACACTTCCTTACCCTGAACGTGGCCAGCATCGCCCCCGGCGACCTACCGAGCCCGCTTATCAATGGCTTGGGCAACGGCGAACTGCTGAACCTGAACACCTTCCTCGGCAACGCCAAGGCTTCACTGGCCAAATGGCCCCTGAGCAAAACCGGGCAACGGGTGTGGATGACCTGCAGCAGTTCCAGCGCCCTGCCCTTACCCGTATTAAGTGGCTATGCAATCAACTCGACCGAAGCGGCCAATGGCCTGGTGGATAAAGCCGTGTTGCGCAGTTGGTTGGAGGGTTTGAGCAATAACAGCCAGGTCACGATAGGCACCAAGGTGACCTTCGATGGCAGTGCAGATGACGCTCAGGCCCAGGCCTTCCCCACCACCACCTACACCCTGGTCACCCAGGCCCTGGACTTGCCACTGCCGGTACTCATCAACGCCACCGGCACCGGCGCCAACGTCACCTATGCGCCACTGCAAGGCGTAAACGGGGCCAAGGTGCGGGTGAGCTACCCGGACATGAGCACCAGCGACAGCATCCGCCTCGTCATGGCCGGCACACCCGGCGCGGGCAGCCCGACCATCGCCCCTAAACCAGGCGAAACCGACAAGACCGTCGAGTTCGATATCCCCGCCAGCGCCATCGCCGCCAATATCGGCAATGCCAACCGTACCTTTACCCTCAAGTACGAAGTGACCCGCAGTGGGGAGATAAAACCCTCTGAGATGGTGACCGTGACCGTAACACCGATTCCCACCGACGAACTGGTCAAAACTCTCATCCAAATCAACCAAGCCAGCGGCAATATTCTCGATCTCTCGACCATCACAGGAGGGGCCACCGTGCGCATTGGTGTGTGGCCGTTTATCACCACGGCTTGCCCGGTGTGGCTGGAACTCAAAGGCACGAAGACCGATGGTACGGACGCCAGCCTGACTCTATGGAATGGCGGGAGCGCGCAGACCAGCCCCACTTGGATCAGCGCCGGCCATTACGAGGAGACACATTCTTCCCCGTTCTTCGCCAGCCTCAAGGATGGCTCCACCTTGGAGATTCACTTCAAGGCATCCTTGACGACAAACAACACGGTGACACAGGCGATTGTCTTCCCGGTCAAGACCTACACCGTAAAAGCGGCTCTGAGCTTACCGCGGCCGGTGCTGGTGCAAGCCACGGGGTCAGGCGCCAATGTCACCTACGCTGCGCTGTTGGGTACCAACGGCGCCAAGGTGCGTGTCACCTACCCCGACATGAACACCAGCGACAGCATCCGCCTCATCATGGTGGGTACATCCGGCGCGGGAAGCCCGACCATCGCCCCTAAACCAGGCGAAACCGACAAGACCGTCGAATTCAATATCCCCGCCAGAGCCATTGCCGCCAACATCGGCAATGCCAACCGTACCTTTACCCTCAAGTACGAAGTGACCCGCAGTGGGGAGATAAAACCCTCTGAGATGGTGACCGTGACCGTAACACCGATTCCCACCGACGAACTGGTCAAGACTCTCATCCAAATCAACAACACCAGCGGCAATATTCTCGATCTCTCGACCATCACAGGAGGGGCCACCGTGCGCATTGGCGTGTGGCCGTTTATCACCACCGGTTGCCCGGTGTGGCTGGAACTCAAAGGCACGAAGACCGATGGTACGGCCGCCAGCCTGACTCTATGGAATGGCGGGGGCGCGCAGACCAACCCCAGTTGGATCAGCATCGGGTACTTCGATCAACCAGCAGCGTACTCACCGTTCTTCGCCAGCCTGAGGGACAACTCCACCCTGGAAATTCACCTCAAAGCATCCTTGACGACCAACAACACGGTCGGCCGGGCGATTGTCTTCCCAGTCAAGACCTACACCGTAAAGGCGGTCCTGGACCTGCCGCTGCCGGTATTGCTGAACGCCACGGGGTCAGGCGCCAATGTCACCTATGCGCCGCTGCAAGGCGTAAGCGGGGCCAAGGTGCAGGTGACCTACCCGGACATGAACACCGGCGACAGCATCCGCCTCATCATGGTGGGTACATCCGGCGCAGGAAGCCCGACCATCGCCCCTAAACCGGGCGAAACCGACAAGACCGTCGAGTTCGATATCCCCGCCAGCGCCATTGCCGCCAACATCGGCAATGCCAACCGTACCTTTACCCTCAAGTACGAAGTGACCCGCAGTGGGGGCATGAAACCCTCTGGGATGGTGACCGTGACCGTGACACCGATCCCCCAGACCAGCCTGCCAAGGCCGCTCATCAATAACCTTCCCCACAACGCAAATCTGGACCTGAACACCTTCACCGGCAACGCCAAGGCGGCTGTCGCCAACTGGTCATTGAGCAATACCGGGCAACGGGTATGGATGAGCTGTACAAGCCCGGGTGCGTCTAACTTGGTGGTACTTAGCGCCTATTCCATCAGTGCGAGCGAGGCGAACAGTGGTGTGGCAAACAAAGATGTGCTGCGCACTTGGCTGCAGGGGTTGAACAATAACAGCCAGGTCACCATAAGTTGCAAGGTGACGTTTGATGGCAGTACCAGTGAAGCACAGGCTGTGTTGTTTCAATCGACCAACTACACACTGACGGCAAGACCGGCGCTGAGCATTGATACTTCGACGGTCATTCGCAACCAGACCTTGTATCTGTGGAAAGATAAAACCCATGAAGTAAGGCCCAGCAATGGTGCCGACCAATTCCAGCGCCAGGCCACTGGAGGGTTACCACCCTACGTCTATACCTCGAGCAATACGGCTTGCGCTGTCGTGGATAACAACGGCGTCGTGGTCATACGCAACAACGGTTCAACCACCATTACCGTGCAGGACTCGGAACACAAGCAAGTGTACTACTCCGTCTCGGTTTCCAACGTCAGGTTCTTCCAAGATACGTTCTACGGAGGCAGCTATAAAACGTGCGCAAGCATGGCAAGTAACCGGGGCGGCCGGCTGCCCAATATGAATGAACTAAGGGCGATCTACGATACGTACAGAGGTAATTGGCCAGGGCAAGCCCACAGCTACTTCTGGTCAACGGACAAAGCCGGAGGCCTGTTACCGCAGTACTGGGGCAAACACTTTCGTGACGGTAACGAAGCATATACCACAGAACACAACACCAGCTTTCTTTGCCTAGTGGTGTTCTAGGCCATGTAAAAGCACCGGAATGGATTTAGCCCTTCATAAATCCATTCCGGCCACCGCTCGCGCTACAGCATCCGCCGCAACCCCACCTGTAGAGGCGGGAAAGCTCGCTTCTACAGGGTCAGATTGCCTCGTTCCTCCTCAGTCAATTGCAACTGCGCCTGGTCGCTCAAGGGGCCTGCGCCAAGCACTTGCACCGGGCTTTGCCGGTTGTAGGCCGGGGCACGGCTGGCGCCTTCACGGGGGGCGGCCAAGGGTTCCTGGCCGTAGCCCAGCACCTTGACGGTCACCACCGAGGGCAGGTTCTGCCGCGCCGCGGCCTTTTGCTGGCGTGCCACGTCTTCGGCGGCCTGGGTGGCCGAGGTGGCGGCGGAACTGGCCGAGGTGATGGCCCCGGTGTTCACGGCCGCCACCACCGGCATGCCGGAAGCCTTGCCCTGCACCTGGATGTTCGCCGCGTTGACCACTTGCAGGGCATAGAGGTTGATGTTGCCCGACACCCGGATCCCCGCCTCGCCCGCATCGATGGTGCCCAGGGGTGCCAGCAGGTCGATGTCCCCCGCCGGTACTTCGGCAATCGGGGCCAGGGTGGCGATGCCCGCGCCGGAACTGGGCACGCTCGGCGCCAGGGCGACGTTGCCCCATTGGTCGTAGACCCGCTTGGGCGGCGTGTAGACCACCGTGGTTTTCGAGCCACGCCCGGCGTTGATGTCGCCCTGGTCCGACCAGCCGAATATATCGCCGCCGAAGGTGGTCATGATGCGGCTCTGGCCCAGCAGGATGCTGCCCTGGGCATACAGCCCGATATTGCCGGCGCCCTGGGTGATGACCCCCGAGGTGGACGGTGGCGCCTCCCCTTCGACACCGAACACCTGCTGCCCGCCCGGGGTGAGCAGGTGGATGTCGCCGCCGAACAGGGTGTGGATCCCGGCGCCGCCATACAGGGTGATGTCGCCGTCGTAGACAATCGGGTTGCCCGCCACGTCGGTCTTGGGCAACAGGCTGGCGATAGCGTTGCGGCTGCGCAGGAAGCTGCCAAAACGCGGCCCGTCCACGTCGTTGTACTCGCGCCCACCGGCCCGCAGTTCGGCGAAGTACACATCGCGGGCAAACACCCGCTGCTGCTCCGGCGCCAGGCTGGCGAAGTAGGTCGGGGCCTCCTGCGCTGTGCCGGCGTAGGCAAAGCGCGCCTGCAGCCAGGCCAGCAGTTCGGCCTCGTAAGTCTTGGCCACTTTGCCCGGTTGGCTGGCCAGGGCCTGGTCGCTGTGGGCGCGGCTGGCCGGGTCCAGGTAAGGCCGCACGAACTTGAGGTAATCCAGCCCCCCGGCGCCAACACCGGCCTCCATCACAATGCTCGCCCCCTGCCGCGTATCCCCCGGCACCACCGCCCCCAGGCTGGTCACCGAGGCGCGGTCTTCCATCAGGATATTGCGTCCGGCCTGGAGTTCCAGGGTGCCAGGGCCGGCGATGTTGAAGCTGCTGTAGCGGATGTCACGCCCCGCCGCAACCACCGAGATATCGCTGGCGTTGCCATGCACGAAGAGGTTGCCACTGCTGGTACCCGAACCCGAGATATTGCTCGTGGTAGCAGCGATTTTCGTTGGCATCTGGGTCGGCATATTAAGCGCCGTACCCGAGCCGACGATGTCGCGCCCGGCCTTCATCCACACCGGGCCGGCACCCTCATAGCGGGTCTGGCCAATGCGGTCGCCGATGGTGAAGTTCAGTAGTTCACCGCTGCGCAGGCCGACGATGTCACCCGTGGCGGCGTAGAACCGCGCCGGTGTAGCCGAGAACGCGGCCCGCGCGCTGGCGGTGTTGGCACCGAAGGCGAACAGGGAGAACTCGATCTTGTTGGCGGGTACTGATTCGCGGCTCAGGTTATTGACCACCTGCTCAAGGCCATTCCAGCCGACAAAGGCCGGGGCAAACGGCGTTGGCAGGGTATCCAGGCTGGCACCCGACTGGCTGACGGCATAACCGCCGGCATAGATCGAGTTACCCGCCAGCAAAGCCAGGCGCCCGCTGTTGGACGGGGCCAGCAACAGGGAATAGGCAGAGTTGTTAAAGGCACCGTTGGCGCCCAGGGCCGAAGTCCCAAGGAAGATGCTGCCACTGGCGGCTACCGCACTCAATTTCGAGGGAAACAGGAAGCGCCCGTCCGTGGTGGAGTGGTTTTTGCTACCCTCAGGTGTCAACGTAGAGCCACGTACTACGGCACCGCTCTGCACGCTGGGGGTCATGCTGCCGCCGGCCGAGAACAGGTTGATGGCGGTGTGTTCGGTCCACAGGGAGAACCAGCTCTGCCCCTCGCCATACGCCTGGCCGTTGTAGCGGTAGGCCGAGGCATGTTCGGTCTTGATCCGCCCCGGATCGCCGGCCCCCGCCAGCACCAGGTCGCCACGGGTGGAGAGGTTCGCCGTGGCGTCCCCCAGCATCAGGGTCACACCGCCGGTGGCGGCGCCCCGGGTCGCGGTGTACGGCGAATAGGCGCGGCTCTCTTTGTCGTCATGCTGCCCCTCAAAACGGCCATAACTGAGGGCGATACCACCCAGGCTGCCCGCTTGCAGGTTGAGGGCGCCGCGCAGGTTGCTCAGCACACCGTTGAGGCTCAGGAGCTGTTGTGTGTAATCGCCAGGAGCGCCGGACACGTCGGTCCCTGGCAAGGCCGCACGGGCCTTGAGGTCCGGGTTGAGGTCGCCGCCCATGCGCACGTCCAGGTCACCGCCGCCGGTGAGCAGCAGCTCGCCGCCCGGGGTCACGCGCCCGGTGCTGCCCACCGCCAGCGCCAAACCGGCGCTGCGCGGTGCTTTCAAGCCGCGGCTGTCACCGCGACGAGCAAGCATGCCCGCATCGCTGCCCAGGTCCAGGGTCAGGTTGCCGCCGCCCAGGGTGCCGACACCAGTGAAGCCCACCAGCCGCGGCATTGCCTCGATCTCGCTTCTTTCAAGGAGTGGGTAGGCCGTGTTGCCGCCGCCGGATCCCTTGATATAGGTGCCAAAGTTGATCCACCAACTGGTGGGGGTTTCGTCCACGCCCTGGGTGTGCCCGCTGCCCTGGCGCCATAGCCAGTTGCCCAGGTTGGCACTGTCCAGTTGGGTGCGCCCATCGCCGATATACGGCACCACGCCGGTGTTCGGGCTGAGGATGTCGCCACTGAGGCTGCCACCGGCCCGCAGCAGCACGTTACCGCCCTGGTCGGGGTACCAGGCCGCATACAGGCTGTTGGGGTTTTCATTGACCAGGCCTTCATAGGCCTTGCCCGCACTGCCCAGGAGGGTGCCGTCGCTGGCGTTGCTGCGCGGGCGGTCGAAGGCCGGCGCCGCGCTGCCGGCGCGCGAGGCACTGGACACCCCGGCCGTGTAGATGCCGTACAGCGATTGCATCGCCACGTTGCCGGCCGCCACCAGGTCGAGGTCGCCGGTGCCGGTGCGCAGCACACTGAAATGCTGGGTAATCGGGTTGACCCGTTTGAGCGCACCGATAATCACCTGCTCAGGCACTTCAGGGGTGGGCAGGCCGACCACCACGCAGTCGCCCTGCTCCAGGCACATGTCCTCGTCTGGGCCGGAGACCGCCGGGGTGCCGGGCGTGTAGCCGAACTGCGCTCCCGAATCGCCCCACACATAGGTCGTCGTAACGCAGGCGCCCGGCATGTCCGTGCACACGCCCTCGTCGTCCTCGGACACCGGGGTGCCGGATACATAACCGAACTCGGCCCCCAGGTCCGTCCAATACAGGGCACCGCCCGGCTTGGCCGGTTTACCCGGGATGATGGTTTTCTCGTACACCTCGTACAGGCCGTAGTGGGTATCGGCCAGAGTCAGGTCGCCGGCATAGGTGGGTTTGATCGCCCGGCTATCGGCGGCCGTGGTGTCGGCGCCCGACACCAGGCGCAGCGACCAGGATTGCGAGCCTTCGGCCAGCATCGTCGCCACCGCCCAGTTGCTGCGGGTGCTGGCGCCGGTGACGCTGCGCAGCGGCACCGACAGCACGCCGGCTGGCAGTTTGATATCCGTCAGGGACGGGATCAACGCGCCCACCTTGAGCGCCAGGCTACCGGCCAGCCGCACGCCGTCCGGCTCATCGTTGCTGAACTGGGCCCGGCCCGGCAGTGGCACACCGGCCGGCCAGGTCATCGGCCCCAGGCTGGCGGGGCCGGGCAACAGGGTGCCGGCATCGAGCAAGGTGCCCGTGGCCAGCACCAGCGGTTGCTGCAACAGGGTGCCGGCGGCGTACAGCACCTGGCCGTTGCTGTCGCGCACGGCGGCGCTGAGCACGGTGTTGGCCGGCAGGGTCAGCGGCGCTTGCAAGCTGCCCTGCACCGCCAGCACGGTGCCGGAGGCCAGGGTGGTGGCCTTGAAGGGCAACGCATAGTTGAGGGTCTTGCCGGCCGGGAACAGGCTGCCGTCCTCCAACACCACCCCAGGGCCGGGCACGATAACGTCGGCGCCGAAGCCCTGCATACCCGGGGTGAGTACCCAGCCCTTGTCGTCCGGGGTGGCCGGCGGCGGCGCGAAGCCGTCGTTGATGCTGCCGTAGATATCCAGGTTGCCACCAGCACGGATCACCAGGCTGCCCGGTTCGCCTGAACCGTAAACCGAGGTCTGTTGGGTATGGGGGTTGACGCTGGCGTAGCGGTAGCCGGAGAGGTCGAGGTCGCCACTGACCACCAGGTCGCCTTCGGTGAGGATCTGCACTCCGGGGCGCAGGTGGAAGGCCTCGCGGTATGCCGCGTTGTTGAGGCCCGCGAGCTGGCCGTGCATCAGCCCGTTGTTGGCCAGTGCGTGGTCGATGAACTGTTGGCTGCTCAGGTGCTTGGCATTGAGGTACGCCTGGTCGATCATCTGATACGGCCGCCCGCTGGCCGCCGGCACCGGGCCGACCGGGGCGTCGGTGTAGCGCGCCACGGCGTTGAGGCCAATGGAACGCGCACCGAAAATGCCCAAGCGGCCGCTGGCGTCGATGGCGATGTCGCCCTGGGTCGGGTCGCCCGCATTCAGCCGCGGGGCGTTGAGTTCCAGGGTGCCACGGGCCTGGCCGTCGTGTTGGCCGGGGCCGCTGCCCACGGCCGCCGCAGTGCCGTGGCGCAGGTCGATGCGTGCGCCATCGGCCAGGGTCAGGGTGCCCAGGCCACTGTTGAGTTCAACGATGGCGCGGTTCGGCGAGTCGATGATCTTGCCGTAGCTATCGACCCGCAACTGCGTGCCATGGGCGTCGAGCAAGGCACTGCCGGCGAGGGTCAGGCCATGCTGGCCGGCCAGGCGAATGCTGCCGACCCGCTCGCCGCTGGCGTCGAGGGTGCCCAGCACCGTGAGGCTGCCGTTGTCCACCGAGACGTTGATCTGGCTGGCCTTGAGTTCGTTGCCGATCACCAGGTTGCCCTGTTTGAGGGTAAAGCTGCGCGCACCAAATACCTGGCCGTCGTTCAGGCGCTGGTTCAAGGCCACAAAATCGCCCAGGTATTGGCCGCGGATATCCACCCCCCCGGCCTTGTACGGCACCAGGGTGCCACCGGCGTCGTAATAGCCGCTGCTGCCCGCGAGAATGCGGCCCTGCAGATCGATCACACCGGCGCCCGCCTCGACCGCCACGGCCTTGAGCAGGCCACCCTGGTTGTTGTGCGCCGACAGGTCGATCACCGCACCCGCCCCCTGGCGGATATTGCCGTGGCGGCTCTGCAGGGTGACGTCGCCGCCCCAGCTATATTGTTTCTCGTCCAGCAGGCCCACGGTACGCCCGGCCAGGTCCAGCCGTGCGGCGTCGCCCAGGTGGATGTCCTGTTCAGCGCTGAGGGTCAACTTGCCGCTGGGCAGAACCACGGCAGTGTCCAGCCCGATGCTGCGGGCCGCCAGCAGCAGTTCGCCGCCCAAGGCCTGCACCGCCACGCCATTGGCCGCGCCGTTGCCATTGACGCGCAGGTCGCCGCCCACGGTGATGCGGTTCACCGAACCCGCTTCGCCGGTCAACAGCGGTGTGCTGATGGTCAGGTTGCCGCCGCTGTGGGCGTAGCCCTTGCCCGCTTCATAGGCGCCACGGGCCTGGTACACCGCCAGGCTGCCCTTGTGGTTGGCGGTGATGCGCTCGCTGGCCGTGAGGTTGACGTTGGCAAAACCCAGGGTGCTGCGCCCGTAATCCCCCAGGCTGTCGGCCTGGGTGTCGGGGCCGTGGCCGAACTCGATGCGCCGCGCCTGGACCTGCAGGGTGCCGCTGCCGGTTCCGGCCCCCTGGGCGATCACCGGCGCAGCCGCGTTCGGTGCCCCGCTCCAGATCAGGTTGCCGGTCTGGATCAGCGCCACGTCGTCAGCATTGCCCGCGCCGTAGATCGCCGGGGTGCTGAGGACCAGTTTGTCCAGCAGCGACTTGCCGTTGCTGTCCAGGGTACTCAGGGTGCTGCTGCCAAAGAAGTTCAGCGATTGCCCGGCGGTCAGCCCCAGGCTTTCCAGAGCCGGCGCGCCGCGTGAGGTGTCGCCGCGCAGCAGGCGTTCCATCACCTGCTGGTCCAGGGTCAGGCCCAGGGGCAAGGTGTTGCGCTCGGCCGCAGCGGCCAGGGCCTGCGGGGTGCCGACGTTGATGGCGCCCACCGCCAGCGTCAAGTGGCGGGTGCCGTAGCGCACCGCATCGTCGAGGGTGAAGGTGTGGTTGGTGGCAAAGGCGATCGTGCCTTCGGAGTACAGCCGCGTTTCACCGCCGCAGGCCGCCAGCGCACACTGGCCGACGAGGATACTGCCCGGCGCGCGGTCGCTGGTGGCCAGCGGGGCCAACATCTGCAAGCGACCATTGGAGACAGCCACCACCGTGTTGACGCCCGGTTGGTAGATGAAACCGTCGCCGGAGTCGTAGGCAGCCTTGCCACGCCCCAGGGCATTGATCGACGCACCCTGCTCGATGTGGATGCCGCCGTTCTCCATCCCAACCGGCGCGTTGGCGATCAGGAACACCTCCGGTGCCACCAGGGTCGCGCCTTCACGCAGGGCCACCGACCACGCTCTTTGCGCCCGGTCAAAGTCGACGAAGTTGCCGCCCTGGCCATACGTCACCGTGGTCGCGCCGCCCAGAGTCAGGCGGGCCGCGCCCAGGGCATTGAGGGTGTCGGCGTACAACGAAACCGTTTGCGGGTTGCTGCTGACGGGCGCGCCGCTGGCGAGGATCTCTAACCCCTGACTGGCGGTGACGGCAACGGTGGCGCCAAAACCGCCCTCGGCAGGTTTGAAGCGCGCCTCGCCTGCGAAGTTCAGGGCGTTTTGCGCCTGCACGCCCCGCGACAGCTCCAGGCGCAGGTTCTTGGCATCGGCCTCAAGCGCGGCACGGGGCACGCCGACCCGCACCTGGTCGGCGCGCACGAAGTCGGCATAGGAGGTTTCGTTGTACTGGGAATAGCGGCGCAACACAGCCGCCGGGGTGACGATCACCTGGCTGGCCTGGCTGTCGCGGATGCCGGTATGGGCAATCGACAGTTGCCCAGCCGTGGCCCAGGAACCATTGCGCAGGGCCACCGCACCCGGTACCGCGCCGGCGCTCAAGGCCTGGGCCAAGCCATTGACCTCCACCCGGAAGGCCCCCGGCAGCAAGGCATAGGTGGACGGCAACAGGGTGTAGGTGCCCGCCGGCAGGCCCGGCACGCCGCTGCCGATGCTGATCTGCTGGCCCGCCAGCGGCTGGCTCGCGCCACGCTCGCCATCGCTGGGCGCCACGTTGGCCTGCACCCCGGGGACGATAGCGTACACCGGGTTGGTGGCCAGCCCCGGCAGGGTGAAATGGCCGTCGGCGCTGATCTGCACCAGGGGGTTGTAGCGCGCATCGGTAGAGCCACCCCGCCCGGAAACAAAAGCCGCACCGAGCAAAGCGCCGCCGCCGGACAGGTCCAGCACCGCCCCCTGCTGCACGTCCAGGGTTTGCCCCAGCAACCGGGTCCCTACCTTCAGGTTGCCGGCGATGTCGGTGCCGCCCACGCCGAGCAATTGCACCTGCTCGCCGTTGTAGCGCCAGGTCACGCCGTCCAGCGTGCCGCCATAGGGCAGGGTCAGGCCGCCGGCGCTGACCGAGGTCAGGCTGCCGGGCAGTAAGTTGACCGAACGCGTCGCCCGCTGCACGCCTGAATCAAAGCCCAGGGTCAGGTTGCCCATGGGCGCGCGCAGCACCCCTCCCTGCTCGATATGGGCCGCCGCCAGCGACAGGCTGCCGAACACCGAATAGGGTTGCGCCGGGTCAAGGGGGCTGACACGGCCAATGCTCAGGGTGCGCTGCACATCGAAATCGACGTTGGGCCCCAGATAGCCTGCCCGCACCCGCGCAGATGCACCGGTGGCCGGATAGATTTGCGCGGCGGCCAGGTGCAGGTCGCCCGGGGTGGTCAGTTCAGTGAGGGCCGTTTTGCTGGTGCCGGCCAAAAAGCGCAAATCGCCCTGGCTGACCCACTGCGTCTGAGCGAAGCCACGGCGGTCGAACACACCCGCCACGTGCTCATGCTGGCCGGCGTGGCCACCGAGGGTGACTCTATCGCGCACCTCCAGCAGCGTAGCAGCCGCCACCGACAGGTTGCCCGCCGCGGCCTGCTGGGAAACCGTGTCCTGGACCGTGGGGCGAATCTCGTTCGCCGGCCCCCCTCCAACATTACCGACACCCGCCAGACGCACGTGTGGCGCCGCTAGGCTGACACGGGCCTGGCCCGCCGCGTTCTCACCCAGGGCCAGCACGTTGGCATACAGGCTCAGGCTCTGGCCCAGGCGCAGGGACATATCGCCGTCGAAGCTGATAGCGCCATTGCTCAGCAGGTTGAGGTTATCGAAACCACCCTGCTCGACCTGGGCCACCGTCAACCGCCCTTGGCCGTACACCAGGGTATCGGCCACCTGCGCCGCCGTCGCGCCGGCCAAGGCCGGGGCCTGGGTCGTGCTCAGCAGCAGTTCCCGGGCCTGGCGCACCCGTTGCGCGGCATCGGGCAGATAGAGGGGCGTTTCCAGGGCCATGCTCAAGGTGCCGCCCGCCGCACCACTGCCACCGGCACTGGCCTTCAAATCCCCCGCCAGGTACAGGCCATTGCTGGAGGCCAGGGAGATGCTACCGCCGTCGCTGGCCATCAGGGTTGGCCCGCCGCCCGCCAGGTCCACCCGCGCCTGGGTGCCGGACGCATCCAGCCGGGCGCCTTCGCGCACCACCACAAACAGCTTGGCCGCATCGGCCTTGCCGGTGGCCGGGTCGATGGTACCGCCCACCACTATGCTGCCGCCCTTGGCCACCGTGCCATAGTGCCGGCCCCGGACATCCACCGCCGTGCTGGCGCGTGCGGCCACATCCAGCAACGCATGCTCGCCAATCCAGATGGAGCGGCCATGCCCCACCGCTTCTACCGGTTCGGTCACCGAGGCACTCGGTGCAATAGCGCCCAGGGTGATCTGCCCGCCCCAGGCGCTGAGGGTGCCGTCCACCGTCAACTGGCCAATGCTGCGCACCTTGATGGCCTGTCCTGGGTCGACACGGATCAGCGCACCCTGGCCGATCTCGGCCTGCACCCTGGCCATCTGCGCCGCATTGGAGATCAGAGTGCCCGCCTGCAAGCTCAGGCTGGCGCCCTGGCGCTGGGTGAGCCGGCCCTTGATCGGGTCCGCCAGGGCCAGGGGCGGGGTCCACAGCTCCAGCGCCGCCCCTGGCGCCGAACCTACGGCCAGGCCCTGGGCCGATTCCTTGAAGCGATACACCGGCGTCGTCACCTCGACCTGGGTGCCGTCGGCCACCCGCAGGCCCTCGTTGCCGGTGATGTCGTAGGCGGAGAAACCCTTGTTGAAAAAGCCACCGCCCAGGTGCAGGGCGGTAGACGCCGGGTCGCGGGCCTGGTCGCTGATAAGCACTTCGCCGGCCTGCACACTCATGCGCCCGCCCCCCTTCACGCCGTAGCCCTGCAACTGGCCATCGAGGGTCAGGACGCCGCTGGCGCCTGCGGTGTTGGCGTTGGCGGCCAGGCTCAGGTCGCCGCCCTTGCCACCGAGCAACTGGCCCTTGACCCCCAGGCCCGCGCCCGAGGACACATCCACCGAGGTGCCCGCCGCCAGCGTGACATCGCCACTGCTGCGCAGCGCCACGCTGCCACCGTTGAGGTAGGGCAAGCGGCTGATGTCGCCCGGGGCGAGCACTTGGTTGCTCCACAGCCCGCTGGCATCCAGCCGCGCCGCGTTCTGCACCAGCAGGGTGCCGCGCCCGCCGAGGGTAAAGTCCTGCTTGCCTTGGTCACCGAGGGTGGTGACCTGGGGCTGTACGTTGCCCAGTTGCAGGCGCCCGCCATGGGCGGTCAGGTTGGCGTTGACCTCGATATCCGGGCCATACAGGGTGATTTCCCCGCCGCTCGCCACCTGCAGGGCAGCGTCTACCTGGATCGCGCCCGTGGCCGCGACCTTGAGCGTGCCCAGGCCTATGGCGTTGAGCCGGTCGCTGTCCAGGTGCAAGGTGCCACGGCGCTCTTCGGGCAATACGCTGGCCAGGTCGAGGCCGGCGGCGATGGCCTGGGGGCTGTGGCCCAGGACGACGTTCTTGAGCGTGCCGGCGTTGGCCCCGAGGACATATTCCAAGGCGCCGCGGTCCTTGATGTACCAGGGCACATAGCTGCCCACCACCAACTCGGCGCCGCGGGC
The DNA here is from genome assembly GCF_059862525.1 of Pseudomonas sp. MF08875. NCBI lineage: Bacteria > Pseudomonadati > Pseudomonadota > Gammaproteobacteria > Pseudomonadales > Pseudomonadaceae > Pseudomonas > Pseudomonas sp. MF08875. Next base: position 61,998 of record NZ_JCBCUW010000028.1, on the reverse strand, counting down.
CACGGCGGTCTGCGTCTGCCGGTAGCCTTCGAGCCCGGCCTGGGCGGCCTGCACTTGGCGGTCCCCCTGGAAGGTGTCGCCGATGACCTGGCCTTCGAGCACCGCGTTGGTGGTGCCGATGACCAGGCGCCCGGCATCGCGCCCGACGGTGTAGCCGGCCTCTGCCCGCTCACGCGGGGCAATCAGCGGGTTGTAGTAGTAATCGGTCACGCCCCAGCGCGGGCTGTGGTCTTCATAGCCTTTGTAGAGGCCGCTGTAGAGGATGTCGCCAGGGGCGCGGGACACCTCGAACAGGCGCCCGTTCGCCGCCCGCAGCCAGCTCTGTTTAAGTTTGCCGCTCTGCACATCGAGGGTGCCGCCAGACAGGTTGATCTGCGAGCCTTGCTGGGTTACCACGTCGGCGCCGCTGAAATTCACGCTGCCGCCCTGGGCCATCCACTCGCCCACGCTGTGGTTGCGGGTGCCCAGGTAGCCGCCCACTTCCAGCAGGCCACCGGCGGTGTACCAGCGGTCGGTGGCGTAGCCGTTAGTACCTGCGGGCACGCGCACCAGCTCACGCACATCCACCCACACATCGGTGCTGTTGAGCTGCTTGCTGTCGCGGTTGACCGAAGCGTCGCGCTGCTCGTTGCCCTGGATATTGACCTTGACGCTGTTGGCCTCCATCGCCACTTTGACGCCCACGGCGCCGGAGACGTCGATCACCGCGCCGTCGCGCAGCAACGCGCGCTGGCCGGCCTTGACCGCCACCTGCCCGCCGGTGGCCAGGGTCACGGAACCTGCACGAAAGTCCACGGTACCGGCGCTGTTGATCTCCACGAGGGACTGGTCGCGACGGTAGGTGTCGGCCGACACCACGTTGCCTTCCTGGTTCAAGACCGGGGTTATCAACCCCGCGCGCTGGCTGTCCAAGGCGTTGCTGCTGTCCAGCAGGATGGCGCTGGTGCTGCCCTCCCCCAGGCTCACACTGGCGTCGCTGCCTGTGGCGTTGAGGTGCAGGGTGCCACGGGCGTCCACCGAGGAGCTGGACAGCAGTACACCGTTTTGCCGCACCTGGCGCCCGGCCAGGGTGATATCGCCGGTGGCCGCCTGGATGCTGCCGCTGTTGCTCACCTGGCCGGCGCCGCTGACGCTGACTTCATTGCCGCGGGTGGTGGAGCTGGCGTTGCCGTCCGTGCCGTAGCCCTTTTTGATAATGAAACTGTCGCCCGCCGCCAGGGTGGTCTGGCCCCGCGCCGTGTTGATGGCACCGGCGTTTTCCACGTCCTTGCCCAGCAACAGCACGTAGCCACCGCCGGCCGTGGAGGTGGCCGGCGCGTGGGTCTGGATCTGCGCGCCCTGCTCCACCAACACCTTGCCAGCGGCCTGGGTGAAACTGGGGCTGGTCGTGTTGGTGCTGTACAGGCCACGCTGGGTGAACTGCTCGGCAGTGAAATCGGTGGCGGCGGCCACCAGGTTGCGCACGTTGACCTGGCTGCTGCCGCTGAACACGATGCCGTTGTTGTTGACGATCAACACCGTGCCATTGGCCTTGAGCGCGCCCTGCACCTGGCTGGGCGCGGTGCTGTTGTTGACCCGGTTCAACGCCGCCCAGTCGGCCTGCTGTTGCAGTTCCAGGGTGGTGTTGCGGCCAATGTTGAAGGTGTCCCAGTTGAGCACGGCCTTGTCTGCCGTCTGTTTGATGGTCACCAGGGTCTTGCCATTGGCATCGGTCTGCACCGGCCCCTCGGCATTGACGAACAGCGGCTTGCCGTCGGCGCCGATGACCACATTCAGGCCATTGCCACCCAAGCCGTTGTGAATGGTCTCCAGCCCCGCTTTGGCCCCCGCCCGCCCGGCCGCTTGCGCCGCCTGTTGCGCGGCAATCGCTGCCACCGTGTTGTTCAGCGTGCTCAAGGAACGCTGCAACTGGGTGTTGGCCCGTTGCTGCTGGGACAGCGGTGGCGGCGTGCCCGGCAAGCCGGCCCCCGGGCGCGCCACACCGGCCGCCTTGGCCGCGCCCTTGGCCGCGAACCAACCCGAACTGAACGCCTGGGGCTGCGCCCCATAGGCCGAGCCCGCGAGCATCAGCAAGGCAATGGCATGGGCCAGCGGCTTGAGCCGCAACACCGGCTGCGCGGCAGCTTCACGGCGGTGGGCAACAGGAGAGGCAGTCGGTTTGGGCTGGGAACGCATCACTTACAGGTCCTTTTCACGGGTCTGGCGAACGACGGGCGCACGGCGGGGCCGCGGGCACGCGCTGGGGTTACTACCTAGGCGGTTGGGCAGCGGCGCGACCGAACTCTTGTCATGCAATGTTCATGTGCCGGGCGTGCGCCTGAAACGAAAAAGCCGGCAATGGCTTGCGCCATTGCCGACCCTGGAACCCAACCTGCCCAACGGCAGGTTTTTACAACGGACGGCCCAAACCGGCGCACAGGCTGGTGTTGCCCACGCGCAGCGGGCTGGCAGCCTTGTAGAACGTGTCGTGGACGGCTTGCTGCCAAGTGCTGGACAGCGGGATGAAGGAGTGATCGACCACAGCGGCATTGTTCAAACCGGTGTAGTGACGGTTGAGGAAGTTGCGGATGCGGGTGTTATCGCCGCTGTCTTTGTAGCACTGGCTGAACACCAGGTTGGTGGTGCCGACGATGGGATAACCGGCAGATGGGTTGGCAAACGTCGGTACCCAGTCCAGTGGGTTGGCGACGTTTTTGGAGGTGTCCAGCGTAGGCGGCAGAACGGTGTCCAGGGTGGTCTGCACGTTGGCCTGGCTAGGCAGCAGGCCGTTGATGGAGGCAACAGCCTGGGCGTTGTCGTAGTCGGCGTAGTCCGGGCTGACGTAGCCGATGGAACCGTTGTTGGCCACGATCGCGGCGGCAACGCCGTCACTGCCGGTCACGCCGATGTAGGTCGAGCCCACTGGCGCGCCGGTGGCTGGGTTAAAGCCCACGGCGGTGCTGAAGTTGTTGCTGGCGCCAGGCACCGAAACCGGTTTTACCGCTTTGAGGTGAGTGGTGAAGATCTCGGTGGTACCGCTGTTTTCGGTGCGGTAGATCACTTTGATCGGCAGGTTTGGACCGGCGGTGCCGTTGAAGGTCACTTGGTTCCAGTTGGTGGTTTTACCGGCGAAGATGTCGGCCAGTTGAGTGCTGGTCAGGTTCAGCGAAGTCTTGCCGTCCAGGTGAAAAGGCACGGTGACCGAGGTAGCAGCGGTAGGCACTTGGATCAGCGCGCCGAAGCTTGCTTTGCCCAGGGTGGCGTGAGCGTCATAGGCAGTCAGTTCGGCGGCGCTGACCAGCGAATCGCTACCGGCGTAATCGACGGTGATACCAGGGGCCAACTTGATTTTGGCGGAGTCGTTACCGAAGAAGGCTTTTTTGCCGTCGCCGCTGCCCACACCCTTGTACGCTTCAAAGCCAGGGATCGAGGACGCCAGGATGCCGGTGCCGGCGGTGGTGCCATAGAGTTTTTCCGGCAGGGTGGCACCGCCACCGACAACAGCGGCCATGGATTGGGCCGAGGCCAGTGCAGCAACAGCCAGGGAGGCCGCGATCATAGTGCGCTTAAACATGAAGATTCTCCTTTCGTCGTGTTCATACGTTGAGTGAGTTGTTCTTGCATGACGCCATATGGCGCTCGGGCTCCGGGGCTGTGGTGCAGGTGTTCCGGTCGAGGCCATGGGTTAGAAGTTCGCAGCTCGCGGTGACAGATAAAGGAAAAAACCACGGGAGGAAGGCGCTGTTTTCGAGGTTTTTTTCACGGGTGTGCAGGGTGGTTTGCGAGGCTCTGGCGCGGGGTGTGAGGGTGTTTGTGCGACGTGCCGGGCTACAGGCCTGGGCCGCTGGTGAGGGCTTGGCGCGACATGAAGTAATGATGAACCCGAGGTTGAACGGGCTAATGCTCGGGAGTGCGGGCGCGCAAGGCATCGGCAATCGGCATGTAGCAAGCAGGCTTGCCTGCGCTGGGGTGCGTAGCGCCAACGGCCACTGCGTGCCCGAGCGCGGGCGAGCCCGCTTGCTACAGAGCGGGTGGGTGGGAGGGTGCATTCACTGCACCAACTGATTGATCTCGATGATCGGCAACAGCACCGCCATGACAATCACCAGCACCACCGCGCCCATGATGACGATCATCAGCGGTTCGAGCAGTGCGGTCATGCCCATGGCGCGGCGTTCGATGTCGCGGGACAGGGTTTGTGCGGCGCGTTCGAGCATGGGCGGCAGGCAGCCGGTTTTTTCGCCGCTGGCGATCAGGTGAATCAGTACCGGCGGGAAGACTTTTTCCACCCGCAGGGCCGAGGCCAGGTTGACCCCTTCGCGCACTTTGGCGGTGGCGTCGCTGACACTCTGGCTCAGGCAGTCGTTGGACAACGTCTGGCGCGCCGCTTCCAGGGCCCGTAACAGCGGCACCCCGGCGCCGCCGAGGATCGCCAGGGTGGACGCGAAGCGCGCAGTGTTCAGGCCCAGCACGAAGCGCCCGACCAGCGGCAGGCCCAGCACGCGGCGGTGCCAGGCCAGGCGGGCGTGGGGGTTGCGCAGGTACAGGCGCCAGCTCCACACCGCCGCCGCCAACACGCCAAAACACAACCAGCCCCAGGCGCGGATAAAGTCGCTGGCGTTGAGCATCACCAGGGTCAGCCCCGGCAGGTCCTGGCGGGCCTGGGAGAAGGCGCTGACCACCTGCGGCACCACGTAGCTGAGCAAAAAAATCACGATGGCCACCGACACCAACCCCACCACACCGGGGTAGATGAACGCGGTGAGGATTTTGCCGCGCAGGTTGTTACGCTCCTCGATGTAGTCGGCCAGGCGTTCCATGACCTGGGCCAGGTCGCCCGACTCCTCCCCCGCCGCGATCAGCGCCCGGTAGATGTCGGGGAAGTCCCGCGGTCGTGCTGCCAGGGCTTCGGCCAGGCGCATGCCGCTGCGCACATCGGCGCGCACGGCGCTGAGGGTCTGGGCGATGTGTTTGCGCTCGGCCTGCTCCACGGTGGCGCTCAACGCCGCTTCCAGGGGTAGGCTGGCGCCCAGCAGGCTCGCCAGTTGCCGGGTGGCCCAGGCCAGGTCGTTGTCCGAGAGCTTGGCGCCAAACAACCCGGCGCCGCTGCTGGGCTGGCTGTCCAGTTGCACCTGCAGGGCAATCAGGCCACGGCTGCGCAAGGCGGCCAGGGCCGCGCCCTGGCTGTCGGCTTCCAGGTGCCCGGTCTCAAGGTTGCCCTGGGCGTCGGCGGCTTCAAAACGGTAGCGATTCATCAGGTGTCCCGTGTCACGCGCAGGATTTCTTCAGGGGCGGTGGCGCCACTGCGCACCCAGCGTTCACCGTCCTCGCGCAGGCTGAACATTCCCGCCACCCGCGCGGCGGCGCGCAGGGCCTGTTCGCCGGCGCCTTGGTGGATCAGGGTGCGGATGTCGTCGTCGATGCAGAACAACTCGTGGATGCCCGTGCGCCCGCTGTAGCCCGTGTGGTTGCACGCCGCGCAGCCCACCGGGCGCCAGGTGCCGGGTGCGCTGGGGTCCTCTTGCTTGCATTGGTTGCACAGGCGCCGCACCAGGCGCTGGGCGAGCACGCCGAGCATGGACGAGGCCAACAGGAACGGCTCCACCCCCATGTCGATCAGGCGATTGACCGCCGATACCGCATCGTTGGTGTGCAGCGTCGCCAGCACCAGGTGCCCCGTAAGGGAGGCCTGCACGGCGATTTGCGCCGTCTCCAGGTCGCGAATTTCGCCGATCATGATGATGTCCGGGTCCTGGCGCAGGATGGCGCGCAGGGCCAGGGCGAAGGTCATGTCGATCTTGGCGTTGACCTGGATCTGGCTGATGCCCGGCAGGTCGTATTCCACCGGGTCTTCGACGGTGAGGATGTTGCTGGTGCTGGCGTCCAGGCGCGCCAGGGCGGCGTAGAGGCTGGTGGTCTTGCCGCTGCCGGTGGGGCCGGTGACGAGCACAATGCCGTGGGGCTGGCGGATCAGGCCATCGAGTTTGCCCAGTACCTGGGCGTCCATGCCCAGGGTTTCCAGTTGCAGGCGCCCGGCCTGTTTGTCCAGCAGGCGCATCACCACCCGCTCGCCATGGCCGGTGGGCACGGTGGACACACGAATGTCGATGGGCCGCCCGGCCACGCGCAGGGCGATGCGGCCATCCTGGGGCAAGCGTTTTTCGGCGATGTCCAGTTGCGCCATGATCTTGATCCGCGACACCAGCGCGCCGTGCAATGCCTTGCGCGGCGAAACCACGTCGCGCAGGGTGCCGTCGACGCGGTAGCGCACCACCGAGTGGGTTTCGTAGGGCTCGATATGGATGTCGCTGGCCTCGTCCCGCGCGGCTTGGCTGAGCAAGGCGTTAATCATACGGATCACCGGGGCACCGTCCTGGGTGTCGAGCAGGTCGGTGATTTCCGGGATGTCCTGCATCAGGCGGTCGAGGTCCACCTCGTTCTCGGCCGCGCCTACCACTGCCGCGGCGCTGCCAGTGTCGGCATAGGCGCTGGCGAGCAGGCCGTCGAGTTCGTCGTCGCGCACCCGCACCAGCCGCGCCGGGCCGAACTGGCGCCGCGCTTCGCCGATGCTCCAGCCCGGTGTGGACGGGCAAATGGTCAACACCGCGCCCTGCTCGTCTGCCCCCAGCAGGATGCGTTGGGCCTTGGCCCAGGCGTAGGGTAAGGCGCTCATCTCGCGGCCCTCGTCAGGGTTGGCGTAGCAAGCGGGGCGGTCATGGGGCAGGCACCGCGCGCAGGGTTGCCCGCACCGGGGTGGCGGGCGGTACGCCTTGGGCGGCGTTGGGCAGTTGCGGGGCTTGCATGTCGGGCATGGCCCAGCTGCGTTCCGGTTGCAGGCCGCCCTGGGCGCGGCGCATGAAGTCGTAGCGGTTGAGGGTGATACCGCGCCCCGCCGCGCTGTCGCGGATGATGTAGGGCCGCAGGAAGACCATCAGGTTGGTTTTGTTGATGGCGCGTTTTTCGTTGCGAAACAGTGCGCCGATGCCCGGTAGAGTGCCCAGCCATGGCACGGCGTCGTTGCTCTGGCTGTAGCCGTCCTGGAGCAGGCCGCCGAGGACCATGATCTGGCCGTCGTCCAACAGGATGCTGGTGTCGATCGCCCGTTTGTTGGTGACCGTGCCGCTGGAGGCGGCGGTGGCCCGTTCATCGACGCTGCTGACTTCCTGGTAAATGTCGAGCTTGACCGTACCGCCCTCGGAAATCTGCGGGCGCACGTTGAGCTTGAGCCCCACTTCTTCGCGCTGCACGGTTTGGAACGGGTTGTTGCTGGTGCCGCCACCCCCGGTCACGTAGCTGCCGGTGACGAAGGGGATGGTCTGGCCGACGAAGATGCTCGCCGCTTCGTTGTCCAGGGTCAGCAGGTTAGGCGTAGACAGCACGTTGCTGCCGCCCTTGGCCTTGAGGGCGTGGGCCAGCACCTTGAGGTCCAATACCTTGCCCACGCCGGGGATGTCCACAGTGCCGTTGACCAACCCCAGGCTCAGGCCGCCGGGTAGCACGTCGAGGCTGGTCTTGCCGCCGGTATTGATGCCGCTGCCGCCCAGGTTGGCACCGCCGATCACGCCTTTGCCGCCCAGGTTGCCGGTTTGCCATTGCACGCCGAATTCGCTGGCGTCGTCTTCGTTGACTTCCACGATCAGGCTTTCGATCACCACTTGGGCGCGGCGCTGGTCGAGCAGGTCGATGACTTCGCGCAGGTTGCGGTACAGCGGGTCGGGGGCGGAGATCAGCAAGGTGTTGGTGGTGGCGTCGGCCTGGATGGTCACGCCGCCGGCGGTGAACGCCACGCTCTGCTCATTGGCCGTCGCCCCGCCACTGCTGCCCGGTGCGCTGGCGCCCTGGGCATAGCCGCTGCTGGCCGGGGTGCCCGCGGGCGGTGGGCTGCTGCCGTTCTGGCCGCCACTCTGGCTGGCGCCGGTGGTGGCGCCCATGGCGCCGAGCTTGGCCCGGGCATCGTCGCTCAGGCCGCTGTCGCTTTCGCCGGTGAGCAAGCCGCGCAGGGCCTGGGCCAGTTTGCCGGCCTGGGCGTTGCGCAGGTACACCACGTGCAGGTTGCTGGGGTTGCTCTGGGCGTTGTCCAGTTTGTACACCAGGTTGCGCGCCAGCTCGGTGCGCTCCGGGCTGCCGGCGCGAATGATGATGGCGTTGGAACGCGGGTCGCCGAGCACGGTGATTTTTTGGGTCGGGTCGTTGCCCTGGCCTTCGAGCAACTCGGAGACCATGGCGGCGATATCGACTGCGATGCCGTTCTGCACCGCCACCACATCGGTATCGATGGCGCTGGGAGTGTCGATGCCGTCGATGATGCGCGCCACCCGCTCGAGGTTTTCTGCGTAATCGGTGATGACCACCGTGTTATTGCCCGGGTAGGCGTTGATCGGGTTGTTGGGCGAGACGATGGGGCGCAGCACCGGGATCAGGTTCACCGCGTTTTCGTATTGCAGGCGGAAGGTGCGGGTCAGCATGCCGTTACCGGCCGGTTGGTCGGCGCTGTAGAGCGGCCCGCCCAGCAATTTGGCGTCGGCCTCGGGCACCACTTGGGCGACGCCGCCGACGTCCACCACGCTAAAGCCCTGCATGCGCAGCGCCGCCAGCAGCATGTCGTAGGCCTGGCGCGCCGGCACCTGGCCCTCGGACACCAGGGTCAGGTTGCCCTTGACCCGTGGGTCCACCAGAAACTGCTGGCCGGTGGAACGGGACAAGGCGCGCACCACGGCTTGGATATCGGCCTCGACGAAATTGAGCTGCACCGGTTGCTCGCCCAACGGGTTGCGCGCCGGAGCCGGGGCGTTGCTGGCCGCGCGGCTGCGCCCGGGTTGGCTGATGGGGTGCTGCACCCGGGGCTTGGGCGCCAGGTCCGACTGGTTGCGCAAACGGTCGGCCAGGGCGTCGCCGCTGCGCTGGGTATTGGCCAGGGGCCGGCCCAGTTCGCTGTCCACCAGCAAGGGCGGTTGCGGCGTGGGCGGGTTGCTGCTGCATGCGGCCAGCGCCAAGAGGAACACGGGCGCGACCTTGCGGTACTGACGGCGCAAAACTGACTGCTTCATGAAGCTTCCTTAGCGCCAGGCGCCTGATCCATGCGTACGGTTCCGGACAATGTGCTGCGCGTGTCATCGAGCGCCGCGCCGCGCTGCAAGCGGGCCTCGATGACGTTCAGGGACAGTTGCCGAGGGTTGCCCAGCAGCCAGCCGACCACCGCATCGGCGGGGGCTTTGTCGAACGTCAGTTGCCAGGCCGGGTTCCCAGAGTCGGGCGGCTGGAGTTGGTAGTGCTCGCCCAGGCCGCTGGCGTGCAGGGACTGGCGCAGTTGTTGTTCCAGGCCCGGGCCGGCGCCCTGCCCCAGGTCGCCGAGCAAGGCGTCCAGGGCTTGGGCCTGGGCGCGCACCTTGGGGGTTTCGGCCTGCCAGTAGGCGAGTTTTGCCAGGGCCGGCCCGATCAGCACGCTCCAAACCAGCAGCGCCGCGAGGGCCAGGGCAGCACCGGCCAGCAGGCGCTTTTCGCGCAGCGCCAGGGCCTGCCAGAACGCCTCGGCGCGGGCCGTGAGGTGGCGCAGGCGCGCCTGGGGTGCAGCGAAGGAAACCTTACTCATCGTCCACTTCCTTGGGGGCGTCGGGGGTTGGGGCGGCGGCCATGGGGCGCAGGGTCCAGCCGGCGTCGCTGGCACTGGCCTGAATGCCCGCCTCGGCCAGGGTGGCCTGCCAGGCGTGGTCGGCGGGTTTACGGCTGTCAGCCAGCAGGGTCAGTTGCAACTCGCCATTCTCGAACACCAGCTCTTGCACGCTGGCGGCGATAAACGGCATGGCCGTGGCGGCGTGTTGGATCAACGGGGTGAAACCGGCCTCGCCCGCTACGCCGCTCTGCCGCGCGGCGAGTTGCTGGCGGGCCTGCTGCAAGGGGTTGAGGATCACCGGTAATTCGGGAAAGGCCTGCTTGACCCGCTGGTGGATCTGCGCCTTGAGCTGTTGGCCCCGGGCGGCTTCGCGGGCGGCGTAGAGGTTCAAGCCCAGCGCCCACACCACCACCGCCAGGGCGCAACAGGCCAACGCCTTGCCCCACCCTTGGGCCGCGTGCCCACGGCCCAGCACCCCGGCGTGCAAGCCCCAGCCCGGCGCCGGCCCAGCCCAGCGCTGCTGGCTGGGCAAGCCTGCGGGCAGGCCCTGCGGGGCACCGTCCCCCAACCATTGCACGTCGGGGCCGGCAAGGGTCAGCAGGTCGGCGTCAGCCGCCTCGGGGTACACCTCGGCGTGCAGCAGGCTGTGGCGCAGCAGCAGGTAGCCGTCCCAGCGGCACGCCACCGGGGCGCCGCTGGCCACTGTCGGCAAGGCGTAGGCCGCCGGGAAAAGGCCGCGCAACGTCAGCCCACACTGGCGCAAAAGGGCGCCGAGCCGCGCCAACGCATCACGGGGCAGCCAGGCCAGGGCCACCCGGCCGTGATCGTCGCGGCGGCCATGGGCAATGAACATCTGCGCCGGCGCGCCGAGGATCAGCCCCGCCACCGCGCACTGCACCGCCGCCGTGACCTTGACCGCTGGCAACGGCGGCAGTTCGAGGCTGGCGAGCACGCTGTCCTGCGGGTGCAAGTAGGCCTCCAGCGCGGGCAACTTGGCGCGCTGGCCGAGTTGGGCCAGGGTGCAACGGCCCTCCTCACGCACCTGGCCGTTACGCTCCAGCCAGGCGAAGGTCACTTCGCTGTTGGCCTGCAAATCAGCCAGGGGCGGCAAGGCCATGCGCAACAGGCTCATACCCCCACCCGCGACCAGATCACCCGGGGCATGGCCTCTTCGCTGCGGTACAACAACACGTCGAGGCTGACCCGGCGCCGGTCGCTGCGGGCCTGGCCGCGCAGGCGGAACCACTCGCTGGTAATGCCGACCCGCACGTCGTCGACCACCAGGTGCGGCATGCGCAAGCGGTTGACGAACTCACCCCGGTTGATAAACCACTGGCCGCTGTCGCGCTCTGCGATCAAACCTTGGGCCCGGGCCAGCGACAGCCCCGGCACCACCGCCGCCAGCACCGTGGCGCTGGCGGTGTTGCCATTGACCCAGGTGTTGGCCGGCAGAATCGTCAGGTATGGCGCCAAGCGCGCCAGCAAGGCGTCGTCCACCCCTTCGACACCACGCAGGTCATCGAGGCTGCGCAGCATGCTGTATTGCGCCCGCTCGGGTTTGGCCGGCGCGTTGGGTGAAGTGGCGCGAGCACCTGGACTGACGGGGGCTGCGGGCACCGGCTCACGCTTGGCAACACGGGGATAGGCATTAATGATCCGCTGGCTGATGCGCTGGCCCACCGCCGGGCTGACGCCGAGCAATTGGCACAGGCGCTCGAAGTTCTGCAACTCTTGCGGGTCCGGGCGCTGGTTGGCCATCAAGTTGCGCAGGTTGAACTTGCCCTGCTCGTCCTGCAATTGCCCGGCGAAAGGGCCAGCGCCCTGTTGCAACACGATGGGCCTGGCCCAGGGCTGGTCGAGGCGGGTCGCCGCTTCCTGGAGGCGGGCATCGCGCAGCACCTGGCGGCTCAGCTCCACCGCGCCGAGCAGGCGCCAGGTGCCCTGGACCCGTTGTTGTTCGGCCTCAAGGCTGCGGGTGAACAGGGTCTGGCGGTTGAGCATACCGCCGGCGATCACCGCAACCACGGCGGCGATCAGCAAGGCGCTGATGATGGCCATGCCCTGCTGCCCGGCCGGTGCTGGCGTAGGACGCTTCATGGCCGGCCCTACAACTGCCAGGAGCCGATATCGGCATTCACGCCCTCGCCGTCGGGCTGGCCGTCGGCGCCCAGGGAAAAGATGTCCACTTCACCATTAGCGCCGGGGTTGAGGTAGTTGTAAGGGCGGCCCCAGGGGTCATTGGGCAAGCGGTCCAGGTAGGCGCGCCAGTTGCTGTTCTTGGCATCGGCGGGGCGTTCCACCAGCACCTTGAGGCCCTGGCTCATGCTGGGGTAGGTGCCGTGGTCGAGGCGGTAGAGCTTGAGGGCTTGCATCAGGCCGCCGATGTCCTGGCGCGCGGCGGTGGCCCGGGCCTGGTCGGGGCGGTCGAGCACCTTGGGCACCACCATGGCCGCGAGAATCCCGAGGATGACCACGACCACCATGATTTCGATCAGGGTAAAGCCGCGCTGGCGGCGCCCATGGCCCTGGGAGTTGATGCGTGCGATATCCATCTCGACGTTCCTTGGCTTGATTCGATTCGCCGCGAAGTGTTGCAAGAAGATATGTCAGAGGTATTGAAAAACCTCGGGAGGTTCGGTCAGCAAGCGGTCAAGGGCCGGGGCTAGTGTGCAAGGCTCTCCCCTGCCCTGGAATGCCCATGCAGCGCCCTCGCCGGCAAGTTGGCTTTACCCTGATCGAAGTGCTGGTGGCCCTGGCCATTATTGCCGTGGCCATGGCCGCGGCCGTGCGGGTGGCGGGGCTGATGACCCAGAGCAACGGCCTCTTGCGTGACAGATCCATTGCCCTGCTCGCGGCCCAGAGCCGCATGGCCGAACTGCGCCTGCAAGCGCGCCTGCCCAATGGCCTGAGCCGCGTCGATTGCGACCAGGGCCGTTTGCTGCTGCGCTGCGAACAACGCATCGCACCGGCCACCGACCCGCGCTTGCTGAGCATCAACCTCACCGTCCTGGACCGCAGCCGCGAGGCTCCGCCACTGGCAAGGCTTGAGACCCTGCTGGTGCGCCCGCTGTAGGCACAACCCGTGGGAGCAACGCTGTGGGCCCTGCTCGCGATAGCGGTATTTCCACCGCGATAAATGCATTGCCTGGGCCGGCCTCATCGCGGGCAGGGCCCGCTCCCACAGGGGAGCGGGCCAGCCAGCATAGGTGATCGACACCAGGTCCTGTGGGAGCGAGCCTGCTCGCGATGCCAGCCAGCACCTTTGCCGCCTCAGGCACCGCTGTCGCCTCAGGCACCGCTGTCGCGAGCAGGCCTGCCCCCACAGGGGGCGTTTTGAGGTATGTGGATTAGGTGACCAACTCCCGCAGTTTGGCCAGTTCTGCCGTCGGCAACGGGATGCCCGCGACCAGCGACTTGGCCCGGGTGCGGTAGCGGCGGTCGCCCGGCAGGCGTTCCAGGCCCACGGCGTGCATCTGCCGGACCAGTTCGGCGCTGCGCTGGGCGAAGCTGTTGCCGCCGGATTTGCTCGGGTCGATCACGATAACCAACTGCCCGGTCCAGGGCGTTTGCGCACCGGGGTGCTGGGACCAGTCGAACTCGAATGAGAAGTTGCCCCCGGTCAGCGCCGCCGCCAGCAGTTCCACCATCATCGACAGCGCCGAGCCCTTGTGCCCGCCAAACGGCAGCAAGGCGCCGCCATTGAGGATGGCTTTGGGCTCGCAGGTAGGCTGGCCGAGGCTGTCCACGCCCATGCCTGGGGCCAGTAGCTCGCCCTTGCGCGCGGCGATCTGCACGTCGCCATGGGCGATGGCGCTGGTGGCCAGGTCAAACACGATGGGGTCACCCCCTTCGCGGGGGGCGGCGAACGCAATGGGGTTGGTGCCGAACAGCGGCCGCTGGGCGCCGTGGGGCACCACGCACGTCATGCTGTTGACCACGCTCAGGGCTACCAGGCCTTCTTCGGCGAACGGCTCGACATCCGGCCACAACGCCGCAAAATGGTGGGAATTACGAATCGCCAGCACCGCGATCCCGGCGCTGCGCGCCTTCTCCACCAACAGCGCGCGCGCTGCGGCCAGGGCCGGTTGGGCGAAGCCATTGGCGGCGTCCACGCGCACGAAGCCCGACGCCACGTCTTCGACCACCGGCAGCGCTTGGCCATCGACCCAGCCGCTGGCCAGGGACGACAGGTAACCGGCGATGCGGAAAACGCCATGGCTGTGGGAACCGTCGCGCTCGGCGCGGGCACAGTTGTCGGCCAGCACCTGGGCCACGGCCGGCGAGGTGCCGTGGCGCAGGAAGATGCGTTGCAGCAAGTGGCTCAGCTCGGCCAGGCTGAGGTGGGCCGTATCGGGGGATGAAGGCATTCTGAGGCTCCGGTGCATTGTTATTGGAAGTGGGCTACAGCGGTTCGACTATCCAGTCATGCCAGTTAGCTGTCAAACATTGACTTAATGACAGAAAACATTCACCTTCTGCCTCAAGTGCTGAATAACAACAGGAAGCAGCCTTGAGCCAGCCTATCAAACAACGCCTTGAAAGCAGCTTGTCGACCGCCGCCGCGTCGGGCCGGGCGATTGCCAGCTACATGCTGGCCAACCTCTATGAGCTGCCGTTCCAGACCTCGGCCGATATCGCCGCCAAACTGGGCGTGAGCGAATCCACGGTCGGGCGCTTTTGCCGCTCCATCGGCTACCGCCACTTCAAAGCGCTGAAAAACGACCTCAAGGCCGACCTGGGCGAAGGCCCGTGGCTGGTGGGCGATCGCCTGCAAGAATTCCGCCAGCAGGCGAACAACAGCCCCCAGGGCCTGCCGCGCAGCTTCGAGCTGGAAGTCGGCGCTCTGGTCAAAGTCTACGAATACAGCCTGACCCCGGCCTGGCAAGTGGTCAGCCAACGCCTGGCCACGCGGCCCAAGGTGTTTGTCGCCGGGTTCCAGACCGAACGCGGCATCGCCGCCTCCATGGTGCACTTACTGCAATACCTGCGCGACGGCGTGCACCAGGTGGACGGCTGCGCGGGCAATTTCGCCGACGTGCTGCTCAGCGTGCCCCAGGAATGTGCCCTGGTGGTGTTCGACGCCCGCCGCTACTCGCGCCACGCCCTGACCCTGTGCCGCAAGGCCCGCGAGGCCGGGATCGCGGTGACGCTGGTCACCGACACTTTCTGCGACTGGGCCGAACAGAACGCCGACGAGGTGTTTCGCGTGCCCACCGAGTTCAACCTGTTCTGGGAATCCACCGCCACCATGCTTTCGCTGGTGCACCTGATGGTCAATGAGGTGTGCAAGCAACTGGGCCCGGACGTGGAAAAACGCCTGGAAGCCACCGCCGCCCTGCATAACGAATTCGTTGGCTACACATCGTCACCCGCTCAAAAACAATAATCGAGGTGCTACATGAAAAACGTCGTCCGCTTTGCAAGTGCTTGCGCATTGGTCGTGGCCGGTCTGTCGACCGCCCAGGCCGAAGTCCTGAAAATCGCCACCGAAGGCGCCTACCCACCGTTCAACTACGTGGACTCCGACAACAAACTGCACGGCTTTGACGTGGATATCGCCAACGCCCTGTGCGAGCGCATGAAGGTCGAGTGCACCATCGTCGCCCAGGACTGGGAAGGCATCATCCCGGCGCTGATTGCCAAGAAATACGACGCGGTGGTTGCCTCGATGATCGCCACCGAGGAGCGTAAACAGAAAATCGCCTTCACCAACCACTACTACCGCACGCCGTTGTCGGTGGCCGTGGCCAAGGACTCGGACATCACCGACGCCCAGACCCAGTTCAAGGGCCGCACCGTGGGCGCCCAAGCGTCTTCGACCCAAGCCATCTACGCCGAAGACGTCTACGACAAGGCCGGCGCCGACGTGAAGCTGTACCCGACCCTGGACGAAGCCAACAGTGACCTGGCGGCTGGCCGTGTGGACGGGGTGATCGCCGACAAGTTCCCGCTGCTGGCCTGGGTCGAAACCGCCGGCAAGGACTGCTGCAAGATCCTCGGCGACGTCGCGGGCACCACCGCCGATGCTTCCATCGCCGTGCGCCAGGGTGACGATGCCCTGCGCGAACGCCTGAACAAGGCCCTGGACGAAATCGTCGCCGACGGCACCTACAAGAAAATCTCCAGCCGCTATTTCGCGTTCGATATCTACTGATCGAGACCACGATCACCTGTGGGAGCGGGCTTGCCCGCGATGAGGCCGCTAGCCCCCGGCGCTGAGTGCCAGGTACAGCGCAATCGCCGGCAGGCCCGCTCCCACATTTCCACACCCCGACTGCGTGCCTGAACAGGCACAAGGCCGGCGTGTGCTCCCAATACCGCGTATGCGAAGGAGTTCGACCATGTTCGAACAGTTTTCCTTGTTATCGTTTGCCAGCGGCGGCTGGGGCGCGGCGTTGCTTGCCGGGGCCCTGGTAACCATCGCCCTGGCACTCAGTTGCGTGCCCATCGGCTTGCCGCTGGGCCTGGGCGTGGCCCTGGCAGCGCGCTCCAAAAAGCGTTGGCCGCGGGCGATGGCGACGGTGTTTTCCACGGTATTCCGTGGCCTGCCGGAGCTGTTGACCCTGCTCATCATTTACTACGGCTGCCAGATCGCCGCGCAGAAGATCCTCGGCGCCATGGGCTACGAAGGCCAGGTGGAGATCAACACCTTCGTCGCCGCCATGATCGCCTTCAGCCTGGTGTTCGCCGCGTTTTCCAGCGAGATCTGGCTGGGCGCGTTCAAGACCATCCCCAAGGGCCAGTTCGAGGCCTGCGCGGCCTTGGGCCTGTCCAAGGCGACGACTTTTCGCAAGGTGATCCTGCCGCAACTGGCGCGCATCGCCCTGCCGGGGCTGTCGAACAACTGGCTGTCGCTGCTCAAGGACACCTCCCTGGTGTCGACCATTTCCCTGGTGGACCTGATGCGCCAAACCAACCTGGCGGTCAGCGTGACCAAGGAGCCGATGTTCTTCTACCTGGTGGCGTGTTTCGGCTACCTGTTTTTCTCGGCGTTGTCCGGGCGCCTGTTCCATTTCCTTGAGTCGTATTTCAGCCGCCATCAACGGAGTGCCCGGCCATGACCTTCGATGACGTGCGCAACCTGCTGCTCAACCCCGACCTGTTGGAACGCTACGGCCCGCGCTTTATCGACGGCCTGCTGGTGACCGGCAAACTGGTGGCGATTTCCTTCACCCTGGGGGCGATCCTGGGGCTGCTGCTGGCCTTGGGCAGGCTGTCGAAAAGCCGCCTGCTGCGTGGTTTCACCGGTGGCTACATCTACTTCTTCCGCGGCTCGCCGCTGCTGGCCCAACTGTTTTTGCTGTACTACGGCCTCGGTTCGTTCAAGGGCCTGTGGCAAGACCTGGGGCTGTGGTGGTTTTTCCGCGATGCGTGGTTCTGCACCCTGCTGGCGTTCACCCTGAACACGGCGGCGTACCAGGCGGAAATCCTGCGCGGCGCGATGCTGGCCGTGGCCCAGGGCCAACGCGAGGCATGCAAGGCCCTGAGCCTGTCGCGCTGGACCACCTTTCGCAAAATCATCCTGCCGCAGTCGTTGCTGGTGGCCATCGGGCCTTTGGGCAACGAGTTGATCCTGATGATTAAGGCCAGCGCCATTGCTTCGCTTGTGACCATCTACGACCTGATGGGGGTGACCAAACTGGCGTTCTCGCGCAGTTTCGACTTCCAGATCTACCTGTGGGCCGCCGTGCTCTACCTGATTATTGTCGAGGTGGTGCGCCGCAGCCTGAAACTGATCGAAGGCCGTCTGGGCCGTCATTTGAACTGAACCGAGCGGGGTCGCCACGCCGGCCCGCGCACCAAGGATTCCCCCATGCACTGTCAAACCCTAGTTCTGGGCGCCGGCATCGTCGGCGTCAGCACCGCCCTGCACCTGCAAGCCCGCGGGCGCAACGTGGTGCTGCTGGACCGCCAGGCCCCCGGCAACGGCACCAGCCACGGCAACGCCGGGTTGATCGAACGCGCCAGCGTGATCCCCTACTCGTTCCCGCGGGACATCAGCAAACTGCTGCGTTACGGCCTCAACCAGCAATCGGACGTGCGCTACAGCCTCAAGCACCTGCCCAAAGCCGCCGGTTGGCTGCTGCAATACTGGCAGCACTCCTCGCCCAAGGGCCTGGCGGCCGCCACCCGCGCCATGCTGCCGCTGGTGCAGCGCTGCGTGGTGGAACACGATGAACTGGCGACGCCCGCCGGCATGGGCGCGTTGATCCAGGGCGACGGCTGGGTCGAGGCGTTCAACGACGAAGCGGCGTTCGCCAAAGCCCGGCACGACGCCGAAGGCCTGGCCGAGTACCAACTCAACTACCGCGTGCTCGACCGCCAACAGATGCACGCTCTGGAACCGGGCCTGCACAGCGATATCGTCGGCGGCCTGCACTGGTTGGACCCCAAAACCGTCAGCGACCCCGGTGGCCTGACCCGTGGCTACGCCGAACTGTTCCAGCAACGCGGCGGCACCTTCGTACTGGGCGATGCCTTGAGCCTGTGCCAGCACAACGGCCAGTGGCAGGTGGACAGCGAGCAAGGCGTGATCTGCGCCGAAGAAGCGGTGATCGCCCTCGGCCCCCAGGCGCCGGCGCTGTTCGAGCCCCTGGGCTACAGGATCCCGCTGGCGATCAAGCGCGGCTACCACATGCACTACGCCGCCCTGCCCGGCACCCATTTGCATCACCCGGTCCTCGACCCGATTGGCGGCTACGTGCTGGCGCCGATGGTGGGCGGCATTCGCTTGACCACCGGCATCGAGTTCGCCGACAGCGACGATCCGCTCAATGAAATCCAGTTGCGCCGCTGCGAAGCCCTGGCGCGGCGTTTCTACCCCCTGGGCGAACGCCTCGACGCCGAACCCTGGCTGGGCCGGCGCCCCTGCCTGCCGGACATGTGCCCGGTGATCGGCCCGGCACCAGAGCACCCGGGGCTGTGGTTCAACTTCGGCCACGCCCACCACGGCTTGACCCTGGGCCCGGTGTGCGGGCGCCTGCTGGCGGAAATGATGACCGGCGCCACACCTTTTACCGACCCGACGCCTTACCGCGCCGACCGCTTCCAATGATCGCTGGAGACCTGAGCATGCCTAACCCCTCTGCCCTGCTGGAGACGCCAGCGATGCCCCACCCCGACACCCGCAAAGTGGTGGTCGATATCGCCGGGCTGAACAAGTTCTATTCGGCCTTCCATGTGCTGCACGACATTGACCTCAAGGTGCGCGAAGGCGAACGCATCGTCTTGTGCGGGCCTTCGGGCTCGGGCAAGTCGACCTTGATCCGCTGCATCAATCGCCTGGAAATCGCCGAAAAAGGCACCCTGCTGGTCAACGGCACTGACCTCTCGGACAACACCCGCCAAGCCGCCCAGGTGCGCAGCGAAGTGGGCATGGTGTTCCAGCACTTCAACCTGTTCCCCCACATGAGTGTGCTGGACAACTGCACCCTGGCGCCGATGTCGGTGCGCGGCCTGTCGCGCAAGCAAGCCGAAGAGCGGGCGCGCATGTACCTGAACAAAGTGGGGATCGAAAGCCAGGCCGACAAATACCCCAGCCAACTCTCCGGCGGCCAGCAACAGCGCGTGGCCATCGCCCGGGCGCTGTGCATGGAGCCGAAAATCATGCTGTTCGACGAGCCGACGTCGGCCCTGGATCCGGAGATGGTCAGCGAAGTGCTGGATGTGATGGTGAAGCTGGCCGGCAGCGGTATGACCATGCTGTGCGTCACCCACGAGATGGGCTTTGCCCGGCAAGTGGCCGAGCGGGTGCTGTTTCTCGATGGCGGCAAAATCATCGAAGACGCCCCGCCCAACGACTTCTTCAACGCCCCGCAAAGCCCAAGGGCCAAAGCGTTTCTGGCGCAGATCGTGCACTGACCCGTGGGCGCGAGCCCTGCTCGCGATGGCGGCGTTCCCGCCGCGATAAATGCATCGCCTGGACCGGCCTCATCGCGGGCAAGGCCCGCTCCCACAGGAGCCAACATAGGTGATCGACACCAGAGCCCGTGGGAGCGAGCCCTGCTCGCGATGGCGGTGTTCCCGCCGCGATAAATGCATCGCCTGGACCGGCCCCATCGCGGGCAAGGCCCGCTCCCACAGGAGCCAACATAGGTGATCGACACCAGAACCCGTGGGAGCGAGCCCTGCTCGCGATGGCGGTGTTCCCGCCGCGACAAATGCATCGCCTGGACCGGCCCCATCGCGGGCAAGGCCCGCTCCCACAGGGCAAGCGGGCCAGCCAACATAGGTGATCGACACCAGAACCCGTGGGAGCGAGCCGTGCTCGCGATGGCGGTAATCCCGCCGCGATAAATGCATCGCCTGGACCGGCCCCATCGCGGGCAAGCGGAGCGCCGCCCGGCCCGCTCCCACAGGGGCTCACTCCACACAGGCTTGCTAGTTCTTGAACGCCGAGTGCTTGCGGCCCTGGTCGCACAGGGCAAACACCACCACCAGCACCGAGGCGATGGCCAGGATGATAACCACGCCATCGGTGGAGTTTGTGGCCGAGGCCGCGACCAGGGACAAGGCGCCCAGCGGCGCGAGGCCGCCGGCCACTGCGGTGCCGATTTCCCGGCCGGTGCCAAAGCCCGACGAACGCGTCTCGGTAGGGAACTGGCGGCTGAGGAACGACCCCTGCGGCGCGAACATCATCGGCGCGAGGATGCCTGTGCCGATGCCGATGGCCACGTAGATCATCAGCGGTTCCCCGGTATTGAGCAGCGCCAGGAACGGGTAGGCGAACACCAGCGAAAACACCCCGCCCAGCATCAGCACCATTTTGCTGCTCCACTTGTCGCACAACCAACCGAAGCAGGGCACCGCGACGATGGCGATCAGGCTGGCGATGGTCACCGACAACGAGGTGACGTGCACATCCACGCCTTTGAACTGGGTCAGGTAAGCCAGGGAGAAGGTCTTGAAGATGTAGCTCAGGGCGTTGTAGCCAATCGCTACGAAAAACACCACGGCCAGGCCCTTGAGGTCGTTCTTGAACAGCGCCTTGAGGGGCGAGACCTGGGGTTTATGTGCTTCTTTGTTCTGCTCTTTATTGCGCTCGAACTCCGGGGTTTCCGGGATGCTGTTGCGCACCCACAGGCCCACGCCCACCAGGGCGATGCTGCAAATGAACGGGATGCGCCAGCCGCCATTGAGCAAAAACTCATTGCCGTTGATGGTCAGCAGGTACACCGTCAGCGACGACAGCAACAGCCCCAGGTTCAAGCCCAACGCCGGCCAGGCACCCTGGCTGCCGCGCTTGCCTTGGGCCGCGTGCTCGTAGGAGGTGACCGCCGCGCCGGACAACTCGGCGCCCGCGCCCAGGCCCTGGATGATGCGCACCGCCACCAGCACGATGGGCGCCCAGATGCCGATGGAGGCGTAGCTGGGGATCAGGCCGATCAGCGTGGTGCACACGCCCATCATGCAGAACGTCACCACCAACACCTGTTTGCGGCCGAAGCGGTCGCCCAGGTAGCCGAACAGAATGCCGCCGAACGGGCGGGCGATAAAACCGATGGCGAAGGTGGAAAACGCCAACAGGGAGGCGGTTTTCGGGTCGCTGTTATCGAAGAAGATCTTCGAGAACACGATGGCGGCCATGGTGGCGTACAGGTAGAAGTCGTACCACTCCAGCATGGAGCCGAAAATCGTCGCCGCAGCGACTTTACGCAGGCGTTTTTTGGTTTGTAGCGGGGTCTCTGCTGCCAGGGCAGCGGCGGTGATTGCCGTCATGGGTGTTTCCTTATGCGTCTTTATAGTTATGTGCACAGGGTGCGTAGGGGCTTGCGTCAGCGGTGGGCCGGCGCAAGGTCTGGGTTCGGGGTGTCAGTTGGCCTTGAACATGCGGTCGGCGATCATCGCGCCGATGGGAATCGCCGAAGTGGCCGCCGGTGATGGCGCGTTGCACACGTGCAACATGCGCGGGGTTTGGGCGAACAGGAAGTCGTGCACCAGGGTGCCGTCGCGCATCACGGCCTGGGCGCGGATACCCGCCTCGAACGGCAGCAAATCGCCGATTTCCAGAGACGGGCAGTACTTGCGGCACTGCTCCAGGTAGCCAGACTTGAACAGCGAATTCTTCATCTCTACGCTGCCGGAACCCAGGTTCTGCCAAATGGTTTTCCAGAACCCCGGGAAACTGGCGTACTGCGCCACGTCGCGCCAGTTCACGGAAAACTTCTTGTAGTTCTCGCGGCCAAAGCCCAGCACCGCATTGGGGCCCACGGTGACGCTGCCGTCGATCATGCGCGTCAGGTGCACGCCCAGAAACGGCAGCTCCGGGTCGGGAATCGGGTAGATCAAGTGGTTGACGATGGTGTTCTTCGCCGCCGGCAAGCGGAAGTATTCGCCCCGGAACGGGATGATCTGGTGGTCGATCTTGACCCCGGCCATGGTCGCCAGGCGATCGGACTGCAAGCCGCCACATACCACCAGTTTTTTTGCCAGGGCTTGGCCGTGGGCGGTGCGCACGGTGACGTGGTCACCGCCCTCGATGATGGCTTCGACGGTGCGTTGCAGCTGAATCTCGCCGCCCTTTTGCACGATCACCCGGGCCATGGTTTCGCACACCTGGCGGTAGTCGACGATGCCGGTGGCGTCGAGGAACAGGCCGCCCAAACCCACGATGTTCGGCTCGCGGCGTTGCAACTCCTGGGCGTCGAGGCGCTCGACCTTCATCCCGTTGAGCTGGGAGCGCTCGTACAGGGCCTGCATGCGCTGCATTTCCAGGGGCGTGGAGGCCACCAGCAGCTTGCCGCATACCTCGAACTTGATCCCATGCTCCAGGCAGAACGCCTTGGTCGCCGCCGCGCCGCGCTTGCACAGGTCAGCCTTGAGGCTGCCCGGCGCGTAGTAGATGCCGGCGTGGATCACCCCGCTGTTATGCCCGGTCTGGTGCCGGGCCAGGGTGCTTTCCTTTTCCAGCAGCAGCAACGAAGCGCCGGGTTGGCGGTCCAGCAGCTCCATCGCGGTGGCGAGGCCGACGATGCCGCCGCCGATGATGCAAAAGTCATAAATCATGGTGGTTACCTTGGATCGGTTACGTCTGGTTATCAGGTTGTCAGACTAATACATTCATGAAAAACCCGCGTACCAGGGCACACGGGGTTTATCAGGGGTTTGGGGTGGCTTAATCGGTGGCGGGCAGTTCCAGCTTCAAGCGCTTGGCCGAGGCCCGCAGGTGGGCGTCGGCACAGGCGCTGGCGGCTTGCCGGTCGCCATCGGCGATGGCTTGGAACAAGGCCTGGTGCTCACGGGCCGCGTCGGCCGAGCCGCCGACCTGGGGGCTGGCCGAGTTTTCCCATGCGGTACGCCGGGCGCTGGCCAACTGGCTGCGCAAAAAGTCGTGGAAGGCGACGAAGTAGTCGTTCTTGCTGGCCTCGGCGATGGCGCGGTGAAAGGCCACGTCCGCGGCGGCAGCGGCAACGAAGTCGGTGCGCTTGTCATGCATTTGCTGCAGGGCTTGCTGCATGCGTTGCAGGTCATCCTCGTCGCGGCGCTGGGCGGCAATGGCGGCAGCCTGGGTTTCGATCCACAGGCGCATCTCGAACATCTGCGCCAAATCCGGGCGCCGGCCCTGCGGCTCGGGAAAACGGAACACCGTGCCGGCAGGTGTCTTGGAAATGTACGAACCCAAGCCACGGCGGGCGATCAGCACACCATCGGCCTTGAGCTGGGCAATCGCCTCGCGCACCACCGAGCGGCTGACATTGAGCTGCTCAGCCAATTGCTGTTCGGTGGGCAGGCGGGCTTCGGGGCCCAATTGGCCGGAGTCGATTTCGGCACGGATCGCGCTGACCACACGCATGACCAGCGAATCGGGGCGTTGGAGTTCGAGCATGGTTCTATTCTTATAAGTCAGGTTGTCGGACAATGCCGTTCGCTCGCAGGGATGTCAAGGCTGGGATGAATGTGGAAGCCCCCCACAAAAGCCACAGCCACACAGCCACCCTTCCCTTCAAGCCCCCGCCCGATAGCGCCCCGGCGTCTGCCCGGTCCACTTACGAAACGCCCGGTGGAACGCACTGGGCTCCTGGAACCCGGTCTGCTCGGCGATTTCACTCACGCTCAATGTGCCTTGGCGCAGCAGCTCGAACGCCAGGCTGCGGCGCACTTCGTCCTTGATCTGCTGGAACGAGCCATGTTCGCGGGCCAAGGTGCGGCGAAAGGTGCTGGGGCTCATTTGTTGTTCCGCGGCCAGGGCCGGCAGGGTCGGCCACTGCCCATAGGCGGTACCGCGCAGGCGCTGTTGCACCCGCGCCACCAGGCTTTGCTGGTTGCGAAAGCGGACCACCAGCCACTGTGGGGCGCTGCGCAGGAACACCTTGAGCGAGGCCAAATCCTGCACCACCGGCAGTGCCAGGTAATGGCTGGAGAATTCGATCTCGGTGCAGGGGGCGCCAAAACTCAGGTGGGTGCCCCACAGCAAGGGGTCGTCGCGCAGGGATACGCGCTGATGGGCGAACGCGGCGCGGTCGATGCTGATGCGCCGCCCGCCCAGCCAGCACAGCAGGCTAATCATCAGCACCAGAAAGGTTTCGTCGCCATAGCCCCGGGCCGCGGGGTCGGCGCTGTCGCTGTGTACCCGCAGTACCGCGCGCGGGCCGCGCACGCTGAGCTGGCCGCGAAAGTCGTGCAGAAACAGGCCGAAGTTGCCCAGGCACTGGCCCAGGGCCTTGCCCAGGTTGGGTTCCTGGATCAGCGCGCGGCAGATCAGGGCAAAGGCACCGGGTGGCATGCCGTGGCGGTCAAGGCGAAAAAACTCGTCCTGCAATTCGTCGATCTGGATCAGCCACAGCGCCGCAAAAGCACTGGCCGGCACCCGTGCCTGCGGCTGGCCCAACAGCGCCGGATCGATTCCCGCTTGCGCCAGTACGGCGCGCAGGCGCTGGGGCTGCGCGCCCAAGGCGTGGAGCATGATCTGGGCAAAATACAGGGCGACTGAGTCTTTTTCGTCCATGGCGGCGGCGCTCCCCCGGCGAGCGGAAAAAGTGGCAAAAAGCGTCATCCCGGGTGACTGCTTATGGCATAGGCCTGAAGCGCGTACGCACCTAGACTGGCGCCATCACCCGGCATGGCAAGCGGCCATGGTACGCCAAGGGGCGCGCCCCTTCTGAACAAAAAAGAGACTTTCTGATGAACCTACACCGCATCGGCGTGATTGGCGCCGGCACCATGGGCAACGGCATTGCGCAAGTCTGCGCGGCGGCCGGTTTCGACGTGACCCTGCTGGACATCGCTGAACCGGCGCTGCAACGGGCCCTGGCCACCATCGACAAGAACCTCGACCGGCAAGTGGCCAAGCAGGTACTCAGCGCCGAGCAAAAGGACGCCGCCCTGGCGCGCATCCGCCTGAGCACCGACTACACCAGCCTGGAAGGCGCCGACCTGGTGATCGAAGCCGCCACGGAAAACCTCGACCTCAAGCTGCGCTTGCTGCAACAGATCGCCGCCCAGGTCAGCACCGAGTGTGTGATCGCCTCCAACACCTCGTCACTGTCGATCACCCAGTTGGCCGCCAGCGTCAGCGTGCCCGAGCGTTTTATCGGCCTGCACTTTTTCAACCCGGTGCCGATGATGGGCCTGATCGAGGTGATCCGTGGCCTGCAAACCAGCGATGCCACCCACGCCTTGGCGCTGGAGCTGTCCACGCGCCTGGGCAAGACCGCCATCACCGCCGGCAACCGCCCAGGCTTTGTGGTCAACCGCATTCTGGTGCCGATGATTAACGAAGCCATCCTGGTGCTACAGGAAGGCCTGGCCAGCGCCGAAGACATCGACGCCGGGATGCGCCTGGGCTGCAACCAGCCCATCGGCCCGCTGGCCCTGGCGGACCTGATTGGCCTGGACACCCTGCTGGCGATCCTCGCGGCGTTCTATGAAGGCTTCAACGACAGCAAGTACCGCCCTGCGCCACTGCTCAAGGAAATGGTCGCCGCCGGCTACCTGGGGCGCAAAAGCGGGCGTGGTTTCCATGCCTATGGCTGAGCGCTGCGCGCGCTTTGCCCAAAGCCGGGAAAAAGCCCTGGAGCTGTTCGCCAGCAAGGGGTTCGGCCAGGTCGGCATGCGGGAATTGGCGAGCCACTTGGGCCTGGCACCTGGCTCGCTGTACCACCATTACCCGAGCAAACAGCATTTGCTGCTGGACTTGATCGAGGAGTTCTACGACGAACGCCTGGCCGCCCTGCGGCGCATCGCCAAGCGGCCGGGGGCGATGGCGGCGCGGGTGCCGCGCATCGTCCAGGCCCACGTGCAACTGCACCGCGAGCTGCCGCTGCACTTTCGCCTGGTGGAGCGCGACAGCCCTTGCCTGAATGAGGAGCAGCAACAACAAGTGGCCCGCTTGCGTGACGCCTACGAAGGCCAGTTGCTCAGCCTGCTCGGCCAGCAGACCCGTTTGGACGACCCGGCGGTGCGGGCCGCGGGCCATGCCCTCGCGGCGCTACTCAACAGCGCCCCGGCATGGTTGACAGAGCATGTGCCGCATCAGGATGGCTTGATCGAACACTGGGTGGCGGCCGCCATCGAGCGCCTGCTGCCCTGCCCCAGGCCGCAGGCGCTGGCGGGTTAGTCGTCCAAGGGTTTGGGCGGCGCGGCGGGCTTGGCCGGTTTGGTGTGCTTGCCGGGCGTAGCCGGCACGGCTTCGGCGGGCGGCGCCACGGTGGCGGTGAGTTGTTTTTCGCTGGCGGGGAGTTGGTCGACGGCGGTAAAGATGTCCTTGAGTTCGATGGCGCCTTCGTCTTCGAGTTTTTTCTCGCCGTCCTTGCCCAGTAAAACCACCTTGATCTTCGAGCCTGCGCCCAACTTCAAGGTACGGATCAAGGCCATGGTGCTTTGCGGGTCCAGCGCCTTGTCGTCCCGTTTGCCGGTCATGCCCACCAGGGTGTAGAGCACCAGGTTGCGTTCCTTCGCGGCGCTTTGGTTGGCCGGCTCCTTGAGCGCCTGCTCCAACCGGATCAGGGTCGGGTCCAGGCTATCGCGAGCGATGACGACCAGTGGCCGGGACTTGCCGCGATCCATCGCCAGGGGATTGTCGTCACCAGCCGCCAGGGCTGGAGCCGCAACGGCCACCCACGTGGCCAGCATCAGGGAACGGATCAACATGGCTACCTCCATTTCATTTTTTTTCAAGCGTAGTCCAGAGAAGCAGCTTCAAGCTTACCGCTAGGCCGTTTGCCGCTTGCCCTGCCACTCCTGTAAGGCAAATTCGACAAAACAGCGCAGCTTGGGCAAACGGTAGCGGTCTTGGGCGTACACCAGGTGCATCGCGCGGCTGGGCAAGCGGTAGTCCGGCAACAGGCGCACCAGGCGACCGCTGTGCAGGTCATGGCCCACCTGGGCATCGGGCAGCATCACCACGCCCATGCCCGCCAACGCGGCGTGGTACAGGCCCGCGGTGCTGTTCATCACCATGGGACCGTCCACCGGCACCAAAATATCCCCGTCGGGGCCGTGCAGGCGCCATTGTTTTTCCACCGAGGCCCAGTCATCCCCCGCCGGGTAGCTGAAGGCCAGGCAATCGTGGGCCTGTAGATCCGCGGGCGTGCGCGGCGTGCCCCGGCGCGCCAGGTAGGCCGGCGCGGCGCACAGGCTCAGGGTGTAATCGCGCAAGGGCCGGGCGATCAGGCTGCTGGGTTCCAGGTTGCCCAGGCGCAGGGCCACGTCGAAGGCACTGTCGATCAGGTCCATGCGCCGGTTGCTCAGGGTCACGTCCACCTTCACCTGCGGGTAGCACGCCACGAAGCGGCTCAAGGCCGGGGCCAGGCAGGTAGCGCCGAAGGTTTCCGGGGCGGTGACGCGCAAGGTGCCCTGGGGCGCGGCCTGGGTTTGCTCGGCCAGGCGCTCGGAGTCGGCCACCAAGCCCAGCACTTCCAGGCAGCGCTGGTAATAGCCGTGGCCGAATTCGGTCAAGCGCTGGCGCCGGGTGGTGCGGCTGAGCAGGCTCACCCCCAGGCGCTGCTCCAGGGCGCGCAAGTGGTTGCCGACCATAGTGGTGGACAGCCCGCACTCCTGAGCGGCCGCGGTCATGCTGCCGGTCTCGACCACTTTGACGAACACCGTCATTGCCTGGAACAGATCCATTATCAACCCTGACTTTAAAATGTTTGAACTCGGCCCATGTTTATCCAGCCAATGTGGCCAACCATACTGCAAGCACCCCGCTCAATCACCCGCGGAGAGTGCCGACATGAGCCACGCTTGCCTGATGAACACTTACCAGCCCCTGCCCATCAGCTTCACCCATGGCCTGGGCACGCGCCTGTGGGACCAACACGGGCGCGAGTACCTCGACGCCATGGCCGGCGTCGCCGTGACTGGCATCGGCCACGCCCACCCCCGACTGGTGGCGGCGCTGCGCGAACAGGTCGGCCTGCTGTTGCACACCTCCAACCTCTACGCCATCGACTGGCAGCAACGCCTGGCGCAAAAACTCACCCGCCTCGCTGGCCTGGACCGGGTGTTTTTCAACAACTCCGGCGCCGAGGCCAACGAAACCGCGCTGAAACTGGCGCGCCTGCACGGCAGGCAAAAAGGCATTGCCGCGCCCTTGGTGGTGGTGATGGAGAACGCCTTCCATGGCCGTACCCTCGGCACCCTGTCCGCCAGCGACGGCCCGGCGCTAAGCCCGGGTTTCGCCCACTTACCGGGGGATTTCCTCAAGTTGCCCTTTGGCGACCTGGCGGCACTGGAGCACGCCACGCAGTTGTATGGCCAGCGGATCGTCGCCGTGCTGCTGGAGCCGATCCAGGGCGAAAGCGGCATTCAACCGGCGCCGCCCGGTTACCTCAAGGCCGTGCGTGAACACTGCACCCGCCACGGCTGGCTGATGATGCTCGACGAGATCCAGAGCGGCATGGGCCGTACCGGGCAGTGGTTTGCCTACCAGCACGAAGGCATCGTTCCCGATGTCGTGACCCTGGCCAAGGGCTTGGCCAATGGCATTCCCATTGGCGCGTGCCTGGCCAGCGAAGCGGCGGCCAGCCTGTTCACCCCCGGCAGCCACGGCAGCACCTTCGGCGGCAACCCGTTGGCGTGCCGCGCCGCGTGCACGGTGCTGGAGGTGATCGAGGACGAAGGCCTGCTGGCCAACGCCCAACTTCAAGGCGGGCGCTTGCTGGCGCGGCTGCGGGTGGAGCTGGGCGCGCACCCGCAGGTGGTCGCGGTGCGTGGCCAAGGCTTGATGATCGGCATCGAACTGGCCCGGCCCTGCCGCGAACTGATGCTCATCGCCGCCCGCGACCACGGGGTGCTGATAAACGTCACCCGCGGCACCACCATCCGCCTGCTGCCGCCCCTGACCCTGGATGAGCGCGAGGTGGAGATGATCGTGCGCGGCGTGAGCCGGGCGCTAGAGGCCCTGCCTGTGCTGGCTTGATTACGGCTGTGGGAGCAGGCGTTCAAGCCTCTAACGGCACCGCAAACACCCCATTGGCCCGGGCCACCGTCCGCTCGCCGACTTCCAGCACCACGGTGGCGAAGGCCATTTGCCGGCCGCGCTTGGAGTGCTCCAGGCGCACGCTCAGCCATTCGCCGATTTTCACCGAGCCCAGGTAATCCAGGTGCATGCTCGCGGTTATCAGGGGCAGCGGTGGGTCGCTGGAAAACGCCATGGCGTAGCCCATGCCCACGTCCGCCAGGGTCGCCAGCACCCCACCGTGCAAGGTGCCGCGGCCATTGGCGTGGCGCGGCTCGATGAGCAGGCCGACTTCCAGTTGCAGCCCAAGGCCCCGGCAGTACACCGGGCCGATCAGGTCGAGCAAGGGGCTGCTGCGGGGCAACGCGACAAAACCTTCGGGGATGGTACTCACGGGCAGGCACTCCACTGGCGACAAAGCCTCACCATGCCCCCCCCGAGGCCCGCCCGACAGCCTTATCCAGGGCGCAAATCCCCGCTCATTTGCGCGGCTGTGGCACGATGGCAGCCCTTCGCGCCCCAAGAAGGACCTTGCGCCATGATCGAAACCCGCCTGCTGCGCCAATTCATCGCCGTCGCCCAAGAGCTGCATTTCAGCAAGGCCGCCGCTCGCCTGCACATGGCCCAGCCGCCCTTAAGCCAGGCCATCAGCCGCCTAGAAGACAAACTCGGAGTGGCGCTGTTCATCCGCAGCAAACCCGGCGTGCAACTGACGCCGGCCGGCCGGGCCTTTCTGGACACGGCCTATACCACCCTGCGCGGCCTGGAGCTGGGCATCGACCACGCCCGGCAAGTGGCCCGCGGCGTGGCCGGCACCCTCACTGTCAGCGCCCTGTCCCTGGCGTGCTACGACACCTTGCTCGACAGCCTGCAAGGCTTTCGCCAGGCGTTGCCCCAGGTGCGGCTGGTGCTGCGGGAAATGCCCTCGGCAGAGCAGGCCCGGGCCCTGCTGGCCGGCGAGGTGGACATCGGGTTTCTGCGCCAGGTGCGCTTTGACAGTGAGCAGATGGAGTGCGTCGAGGTGCTGCGCGAACCCCTGCTGCTGGCCCTGCCCGCCACGCATCCCAAGGCTGGCGTCACGCCCATCGAACTGCGCGACTGTGCCGACGAGGATTTTGTATTCACCCCCCAGCCTCTGGGCAGCGGTTTTCACCAACAGCTGATCGGCCTGTGCGAAGCCGCCGGGTTTTACCCACGGGTGGTGCAGGAAGCAGCGCAGATGCACACCCTGATCGCCCTGGTCGGCCGGGGTTTCGGCGTGGCCCTGGTGCCCGCCTCCATCGCCAGCGCCGTGGCCCGCAGCGATGTGGTGCTGCGCCCGCTGGCCCAGGTCGGCGCCCAGCCCAACCCGGGCATCAGCCTGTTCATGTGCTGGGCCCGCAGCAACCCTTCGCCTTTGCTTGAGCCCCTGCGGGCCTTGGTGCTGGCGCCACGCTGAAAAGTATCAAGACGCCACTTATTTAATATTTCCCGCAGCGGGCGCGGGTGGCCACTCTGTAGGCCGAACTTATGGGCGCGAAACCTGTGGGGCTCTGCCCGCGATGGGGCCGGTACAGCCACTCAATCTCCAGCGCCAGGGCCGCCGCTATCGCGGGCAAGCCCGCTCCCACAGGTTCGGTGTGCACAGTCAATTCCTTTGTCTTGCGGAAGCCCCCTATGCCTGCAGTGATCTACCTCTTTTCCCTCTGCACCTTCGCCTTCGGCCTGTCCGAGTTTGTATTGGCCGGGTTGGTGTCGGTGATGGCCGATGACCTGCACGCCCCGGTGGCCGAGGTCGGCTCAGCGATTGCCGCCTACGCCTTGGGCGCGGCCATTGGCGCACCGATCCTCACGGCGCTGGCCCATGCCTGGAGCGACAAGGCCCTGCTGCTGACCACCCTCGGCGTGCTGGCCCTGGGCAGCCTGGCGATTGGCGTCGCCCCGGACCTGCTCACCCTGCATGGCATCCGCTTTGTCATTGGCCTGGCCCACGGCGTGTTCATGGCCGTGGCCTCCAACGTGGCGGTCAAGTGCGTACCAGCGGATCAGTCCGGGCGGGCCTTGGCGCTGGTGTGGTTGGGCCTGACCCTGTCGGTGGCCCTCGGCGTGCCGCTGGGCACCTACCTGGGCGGCGTCTGGTCATGGCGGCTGGTGTTTGTCGCCATCGGCGCTTTGGGCTTGCTCAGCAGCCTGGGCCTGGTGTGGCTGATGCCCCGCGCGCCGGCCACGCCTGCGGGTGCCGGGGCGCTGGCCGGCCTACGCGCTGCGCTGCACCGGCAACTGCTGATGGCAGCTGCCCTGGCGATGCTGGTGAGTGTGGCGACGTTCGCCTTCTTTACCTTTGTCTCGCCGTACCTGCTGCACATCACCGCCGTCAGCCACGCCACCCTTAGCCTGGCGATGCTGCTGTTTGGCGGCTGTTCGATTCTGGGCAATATGCTCGGTGGCCAGTGGGCCGACCGCTACTCGGTGACCCATTGCCTGTACCTGGCGCTGGGCGCCTTGGCCCTGGACATGGTGGGGCTGTACCTGTGGCGTGAGCAGCCCTGGGTGATGTTGCTGCTGGTGGGGCTGCTGGGGGTGTTGTTCTTCGCCATCGTCACCCTTTCCACCCTGCGTTTGCTGCGCCTGGCCAACCACTACATCCCGCGCTACAGCGCCGTGGCGGCGGGCCTGAACATCGCTTCGTTCAACCTGGGCACCGCCATTGGCGGTGCGGCCAGCGGCGTGCTGATCCACCTCGCGGGGCTGGCCTGGGTGCCGCTGCTCGGTGCGCTGGCAGCGTTGGCGGCCATGGCCCTGCTATGGGTGCAGGGCCGTTGGCTGGCGCCTCAGGAACATCCCGCCGTTGGCTGACTGACCCAGGCCCGCGCCGTGTGGGCGATGCGCGTGGCCAGTTGCTCGACCAGTTGCTGGTGGGCTAATACCAACGCCTCGATGCCCACCCCGGCGCTCTGGCGCAGGGTGCTGCTGCACGTCAGGGTGCGCCGCGGCTGGCCATCGCCGCGCAGGCTCAGGCTCCACACCACATCCACCAGGGCGTACTGCCCCGGCAGCGAGTCGAAGCGGCGCACGTCGGTGCGCAGGGCCAGGCGTTCGCGCCCCGGGGCAATGGCCAGGCCCGCGAGGTCGCGGGTGCCGAGCTTGTTTTCCATCTGCAAGGCCAGGGCATCGTGCAGTTCATCGGCCAGGGGCGCGCTCCAGCGCTCGGTTTCAAGGATCGCCAAGGCCCCGCCGCCCTGGCGCACCACCACTTGCGGCTGGTCTACCTGCACGGGGATGCGCACGCTTTGCATCTCGAATTCAAAGCCCGGCGCCGGGGCCGCGACCGCGCCTTCATGGGCGGCGGGGATCAAGGTGTAGTAATGGGTCGGCGCCGAACTGCACGCACTCAGGGCCAGGGCGGCGGCCAGGGTCAAGGAACGGGTCATCATTGCGGGTCGCTCTGGCGGGAAGTCGAAGACGGCGCTTGATAAGCGTCGGGTTGGTTGTCCTTGAGGCGGCCCCGGATCAACGCCTCGGGGTGGCGGCCGAGGAAGTCGGTAAGCACCCGCACCGAACGGGCGGTGCGTTGCACTTCATCCATGGCCTGGCCCAGTTGCTGGCGTTGAGGCGAGTCCTCGGCAAAGCTGTCGTTGGCCGTGGCCACGGTCTTGCGCGTTTGCTCCAGGGTGTCACGCAGTTGCGGCAACACCTGGCCATTGACCTGTTTGAGGGTCTTTTGCATCTCGCCCAGGCTGCCGTTGAGGTTGCTGGCGATCTGCTCGATCGGCAGCTTGCTGATCTTGTCCACCACCGCTTGCAGTTGCTCCTGGAGCTTGTCGAGGCTGCCGGGCACCGTGGGGATCTCCACCGGCCGCGCGGCCAGGTCGAATTGCACCGGTTTGGCCTTGGGGTCGAAATCCAGGGCGATGTACAGCTGCCCGGTAATCAGGTTGCCGGTGCGGGCCTGGGCGCGCAGGCCGCGGGCCACCAGTTCGGCCATCAATTGCGAGGCCCGCGTCTCGTCGTCGGCGCCGCCGCGTTCAAGCATCTTGGCGTGGGCCTTGCCCAGGCGCGTGGGGTAGATCACCGCCCCGATGATAGTGGGGAAGGTTTTTTTCACTTCGTCGTAATCCAGGTCCACCGAGACCACGCGGCCCAGGTTGACCCCGTGGAACTCCACCGGGGCATTGACCACCAGCCCGCGCAATGGCTGGTCGAAGCGCATGCGGATGTAGCGCGGCTGGCCATCGGCCGGGGCCATGGCGCTTTGCTGGTCGTCGAACAGGGAAAACGCGGTATTTTCCGCCGCCACCTCCGGGTTGGGGCTGTACTTGGGCTCCACGAAGGCAATGCCGCCGGCGAGGATCGAGGACACCGATTCGGTGTTCACCTTCAAGCCATCGGCGGCCAGGCTGACGTCGATGCCGCTAGCGTTCCAGAACCGCGTGTCGCGGGTGACGAAGCGGTCGTTGGGGGCGTGGACGAAAATCTCCACGTCCACACCCTTACCGTCCTCAGACAACCGGTAGGCCACCACTTGCCCCACGGGGATACGCCGGTAATACACGCTGGAGCCAATGTCCAGCGAGCCCAGGTTGTCGGTGCGCAGGGTGAAGCGCTTGCCTTTCTCGCCGTAAGTGATGGCGGGCGGGGTTTCCAGGCCGACGAAGTCCTTGCGGGCCTTGCTCGATTCCCCGGCATCGGCGCCGATAAAGGCCCCGGACAGCAGCGTATCCACCCCGGAGATGCCATTGGCGCCGATGCGCGGGCGCACCACCCAAAAACGCGCATCGCGCGAGGCGAAGGACTTGGCCGAGGCGTCCAGCTCGATGCTCGCCTGCACATGGCTGCGGTCATCGGCCAGGGCGATGGCCGTGACCTTGCCGATCACCACGTTCTTGTACTTGACCTGGGTCTTGTTCGCCTCCAGGCCCTCGGCCGTGAGAAAACTCACGGTGATCTGCGGCCCGGCGTTGCGCGCGTTGTGCACCACCATCGACAGGCCCACCAGTGCCGCGACAATGGGCACCAGCCACACCAGCGAAACGTTGAAACGCCGGCGCTTGACCGCCGGGCTGCCCGGCGCGGGCGGTGTATGGGTATCAGGCATCTTCAACCTCTGCGTCCCAGATCAATCGGGGATCGAAACTCATGGCGGCCAGCATCGTCAGCACCACCACCAGACCAAAAAACAAAATGCCGATCCTGGGCTCGATGGTGCTCAGGGACCGGAACTGCACCAACGCGGCAATCAACGCCACCACCAGCACGTCGAGCATCGACCAGTAGCCGATCACCTCGATCAGCCGATACAGCCGCGCCCGCTCGGCCATGGCCCAGCGGCTGCGGCGCTGGCAGGTCACCAGCAACAGGCCGAGCACGACGAACTTCATGCATGGCACCACCACGCTGGCGATAAAGATCAACGCGGCCAGGTCCCAGGCGCCTTCGTGCCAGAACTCCAGCACACCGCTGAAAATGGTGTTTTCACTGCCGCTGCCAAAAATATCGGTGAACATCACCGGCATCAGGTTGGCCGGGATGTAGCAGATCAGGCTGGCCAGCAACAGCGCCCAGGTACGGTTGAGGCTGTCGGGTTTGCGCCGGTGGACGATAGCGTCGCAACGCGGGCAGCGCAGTTGGCCGCTCAGGCAAGCCTGGCCGCAGGTGTGGCATAGCAACAGGCCCAGTTGCGAGGCGTAGGGCGGCAGGTTCACGGGATCACGCCCTCCAGGTCTTTCCACAAGCGCCGGATGCCTTTGCCGGAGATCAGGATAATCAGCACCGTGAGCATCGCCAGCGCCCACAGGCCCAGGCCGGGGTGCACGTCGAGCATGCCGGCCAACTTGACGATCGCCACGAGGATGCCCAGCAGGCACACCTCCAGCATGCTCCACGGCCGCAGGTGCTCCAGGGCGCGCATGCACGCCTTGAACCCCGGCGCGGCGCGGCCCACCAGCGCGTAGCTGAGCAGCCAGCACAACAAGGCGATTTGCAGCATGGGCGCGAGGATGATGGTCAGCCCGGCCACGGCGGCGATGGGGCTGATATCGCCCTGGGCCAGGGCCTGCACCGATTGCCACAGGGTCGCCTGGTTGCTCAGGCCCTTGAGGCTGATGGTGATAACCGGGAACGCATTGGCGAGCACGAACAGCAGCGCCGCACCGATAGACAACGCCAGCAGTTGCTGGATGCTCATCTGCCCGCCCCGCTCCAGGATCGCCGCGCACCGCACGCAACGGGCGATTTCGCCCTGGCCCAGGGGCACCGGGCTGTAGACCGAGTCACAGTGCTCGCAAATGATCCACTGGGGGTTGGACGTCATGGAGGGCAAAGGCCTGTGGTGAGGATGGCGAGGGTTTGGGCGGCGACAGAGTCAATCATAGACACAAACTCGGTGGGAGCAGGCGCTGCCCGCGATGGCGATCTTGGGGCCGCCATCGCGGGCAGCGTCCCCTCCCACAGGGGGGTTGGCGGTGTAAGAGGTATCACGCCAACAGGTCCAGCGCCACGCGGCCCTCCTGCCCAACCGTGGGAAAGACACAACGGTAGTTCCATTTCTGCATCAGCGCCGGCACGTTCCAGCACAGGGTCTGGGGTTGGCGGAAGTTGAACACCAGGGTCTTGGGCCGCTGGGGGTCGGCCTTGAGGATGCGGGCGATCAGTTGCGGGTCCGGGTGGCCGTGGCGCGAGCCGTCGGTGGAGAAGGCAAAGCAGGTGCAGTCGATGATGCCCAGCAGCCCTGGCGAGGTGTTGCCCTGGCTGCCGTGGTGGGCGACTTTCAGGCACGCCAACCGGTAGCGCTGGGTTTCACTGGCGCCGAGGCGGCGCAGGGACGCCTCGACGATATCGGAGTAAGCATCCGCGGCCATCAGCACCCGCGCGCCGTTGTATTGGGCGATGAAGGCGATGCTGGAACCATTGGGCTTTGTCTGATCGGGTTTGAAGTCCATCGCCGCCAAGGCTTCCACGTCCAACCCGCCCAGGTGCACATGGCCGTCAGCGGGCGGTGGCGGCGGCGCCACCAGATCTTCCAGGCGCAGGCCGGCGCGGATGAGTTCCTTGAGCCACACCGGCAACAGGTTGGCCAGGCTCTGGTCCGTGGGCGAGAGCAAGGTCAGTTGCAGGCCACCGGCAAACGTCAGCGGCGCCGCGCCTTCGGGGCTGTCCACCGAAACCACGCGGCTGGCAAAGCGGCTGTTGAGCGGCCAACCACTGGCGGCCAGGCCCTCGCTGACCTTTTCCGCCTGTTTGGAGCCCAGCGGCACCCGTTGCTCCGGCGCCAGGCGTGCATTGGCCGCCAGCAATTGGGCG
This sequence comes from Pseudomonas sp. MF08875, assembly GCF_059862525.1. Classification (NCBI taxonomy): domain Bacteria; kingdom Pseudomonadati; phylum Pseudomonadota; class Gammaproteobacteria; order Pseudomonadales; family Pseudomonadaceae; genus Pseudomonas; species Pseudomonas sp. MF08875. Next base: position 25,732 of record NZ_JCBCUW010000028.1, on the reverse strand, counting down.
CGGGCGTTGAACCACACCTCGCGGGCCTTGAACGGCAGGTCCGGGGCCTTGAACAGGCTCACGGCGCCTTCGATGTGGTCGGCGTCGATGTGGCTCAACGCGAACAGCTCGACCTCCCCCAGGCCTTGCAGCAATGGCTTGAGGGGCTTGTAGTCGCCGCCACGGCCCAGATCCACCAGGGCATGGCGCAGGGCCGGGGCCTTGCCCCAGGTGAGGATCAAGGCATCGCCTTCGGACGCCGGGTGCAAGGTCAGGGTGAAAGTGGCCATGGGCTCAGGCTCCAGCGTTGCGCAAACGGATTACGGTAAAGGTGCGGGCGGGGTCGACGCGGATCGACAGTTCCCGGGCGATGCGGCGTTTTTCCAGGAGTTCGGCGCTGTTGCCGGGCACGCTTTCCAGGCCCTGGGCCAACCAGTCCAGCGACAGCGAGTAATAGGGCACGCCACGGCGGTAGCCTTCGAGGAACCAGGCGCCGGCTTCGTCGATCTGTGCCTGGCTGCGGGCACGGCTCATCAGGCGCCGGCCAAGGATGATCGGCCCGTCGGGCAACCCGGGGAACCACTGGCACAGGTTGCGCAGCCAGGGGTCCCAGTGCTCCTCCACCTTCGGGCTGGCAGCCCCCACCGCCACCAGCGCCCCGGCGGTGGCGGCCACATTGTTGAGGACTTTGTTGCGGATGGCGCCCAGGACGTCCTCGGCCAGGCCTTCGTCGAGGAGTTTTTCGCCCTCGACAAAGTTGCGGGCGGCCACACAGCCCAGCAGCTTGCTCCAGCGCCGGTCGTCGATATGCACCCGGGTCATCGCTTCGTAACGGGCCGCGCCCAGGTCGATGCGCACCTCGGCACACCAGCGGCTGTCGCCCAAGGGGCCAATGTGCTGGCGGGCGGGCACGGCGGCGTATTCCTCATAGCCGTCGGCGTGGCGGACCTTAATGAACACCGGCGTGCCCGGGGCCACGCTGCTGTCGAAGTCCCCCAGTTGGTTCTCGCCCAAGGCGACCGTGTTCGAGCGCTCGCGACCAATGTCGAAGGCTGGCGTGGCATGGCCATTGGCGGGGCGAGCCTCGTCAAGGCCCATGGACAGCGCGCCCACCACCCGCACGGTGGCGCTCAACGACGGCGGTGGCTTGCCCGCGCCGGCCCGGGGCCGAATGACCGTGCCGAATTTCAGCGCCTGGAACAGGTCATCGCGCGTTGGCGTCCATTTTTGTAGGCCCAGCATGGGCGGCCGTTGCTTGTCTTCCCGTGGCGGTGAGACCTGCAAAAACAGCACCGGCGCCCGAACCCTGGCGGTGTTGCTGCCCAGGGACTCGCCATCGTGCTCGGCACTGACACGAACATCGGCTTGGTCCTTATAACGCGCCAGGTAGAACGGCCCGGCCCCGCCCTGGTGGGCAATGGTGTCCTGGGCCACGCCATCGACCGTCACGGTGAGGGTGCTGTCGGGCCACAGGCTGGGGTCGTACAGGCTGATGTACACCGGCACATCGCTGCTTTCCCCGGGCAAAGTGATATCGAAACTGCCGCTGATCCGCCCCGCCGGCAGTTGCACGCTCTCGTCGGGGCGCCGGTACAGGTCGAGGATGCGGGTCACCCGGTCCACCAGGGTGCCGGGGCGCACCGGCCAACCTTCGGCGCTGACGTCGCTGGCCACGCCGTTGAGGGCATCGAGCAGGGCCAGGTTGAACAGCGTCGGCCCCGCCGCCAGCCCCGTGGCGACCTGGCCCAGGGTGGTGGAGCAAATGCCCCATTGGTTGCGCGGCTGGCCGTGGTCCTTGGGGTCGCGCGGCAAGACCACCAACGGCGTGCCGAACATTTCCTCAGCCGCCAGTTTCACGTCCGTGGCGTTGCGGCAGCAGTCGATCAGCAGCAACTGACGGGTGGCCCAGGCGTTCTCCAGGGTGCCGAACAACTGCTCGACATTGACCAGGCCAAAGGTGGCGTTTTGCGGCGCACTGCCGAAATCCTCCAACAGGAACGCGGTGCGCCCGTTCAGGCTCTGGCCATGGCTGGCCACATAGAGGATCGCCAGGTTGTCCGGGTGGCCGTGCAGGCGCTTGAGCCATTTACCCAGGGCTGCTTTGACTCTGGCACTGGTGGCCCGTGGCACCTCGCCACCGCCGTAGGTGGCCAGGGGTGCTTGGGAGGGTTGGGTGGTTTCCGAGAGCAACAGCGCCACGCTGCCCAGAGGCTGCCCAGCGTTGCTGAAACGCGCCTTGCCCGGGGCCAGGAACCAGTCGGCCAGGTTACGCGCCGACAGGGTGGCGGTGGTCAGGTTAAGCGGAAAATTGGCCGAGCGCAATGCCGCCACGCCCACCACCAGCACATGGGTGGCCGGGGCCTTCGCCAGTGCCGGGTCGTGATAGACCAGGCCTTCGCCGAGACGACGCGGGTCGTCGCCCGCCAGGAAGCAACTTGCGTGTGGCATGTACCCCATCCCTGAGACTGATGCAGGAAAAAAGTGGCGAAACGCCTTGGACGGGCAAACCTACACCGCCTATCGGCTTTTTTCGACGCTCGATGTACGAAATTTCTATCGACCCCCTACCCGACCACGTCAACCGCCCACCAATCGGGTAGCAACTGGCGCACCCGGGGTTCGGCAAAACGGTCGTCGATCAACATCACCATGCCTTGGTCCTCGGGCGTGCGGATCACCCGCCCGGCGGCCTGCACCACTTTTTGCAGGCCGGGATAGAGGTAAGTGTAGTCATAGCCGTTACCGAATACTGCCGTCATCCGCTGGCGCAACTGTTCGTTGACCGGGTTGACCTGGGCCAGCCCCAAGGTAGCGATAAAGGCGCCGATCAACCGCGCGCCCGGCAGGTCGATGCCCTCGCCGAACGCCCCACCCAACACGGCGAAGCCCACGCCTTGGCTGCTGGCGGTGAACTGCTGCAAAAAAACCTGGCGCTGGCCCTCGTCCATGCCCCGCGATTGCGGCCACAACGGGATATGGGGGTAGCGCTCGGCCAGTAGCTGGGCCACCTGTTGCAAGTAATCGAAGCTGCTGAAAAACGCCAGGTAGTTGCCCGGGCGCTGGCCAAAGCGTTCGGCGATCAATTCGACAATCGGCCCCAGGGACTGCTGGCGGTGGGTATAGCGGGTGGAAATACGGCGGATGACCTGCACCTGCAACTGCTCGGCCTTGAACGGAGATTCGACGTCGATCCACACCGTGTCGGCGGGCAGGCCCAGCAGGTCAGCGTAATAGCGCCGAGGGTTGAGGGTGGCGGAAAACAGCACGCAACTGCGCGCCGCTTTCAGCCGCGGGCCGATGAACCCGGCCGGCACCACGTTGCGCAGGCACAGGCGCGACAGGCTCTTCTTGGCGCTGAGGTCGCGCTTGCTGATGTCGAACAGAAACTGGCCGTCGAACAGCTCACCCACGCGGATAAATTGCAGCGCCTCGAAATAGAGCCCTTGCAGGGCGCTGTCCAGGCCCTGGGGGTGGTCGTTCTGGTAGTCGCCGATGGCCGTCACGCAAGTGCCCAGCGCCGCCAGCAGTTTGCCCGGCGCCTGGGGGTAGGCCTGGTACGGCGCGATTTGCGCCTTGTGCAGGGCGTTCCATTCCCGGTTCAGCCGCTGCAAAGGCTTTTTCAGCACCTGGGGGGCACTGCGCCGCACCTGGTCGAGGCTCGATTGATCGAGGCTCGCGCTGTACATCTGCCGCGCCCGCTCCACCAGGTTATGGGCCTCGTCCACCAGCACCCCGACGCGCCATTGGTTGAGCTGGGCCAGGCCGAACAACAGGGCACTGAAATCGAAGTAGTAGTTGTAGTCCGCCACCACCAGGTCGGCCCAACGCGCCATTTCCTGGCTCAGGTAATAGGGACAGACCTCATGCGCCAAGGCGATGGCCCGCAACCCCGGCTGATCCCAGCAACCGCTGGCGGTGGCCGCTTGCCGGGCGGCGGGCAGCCGATCGTAGAAGCCCCGGGCCAGGGGGCAGGACTGACCGTGGCAGGCTTTATCCGGGTGCTCACAGGCCTTGTCCCGGGCTACCAGTTCCAGCACCCGCAGCGGCAACGCCGGGTGGCTGTGGCACAGCACTTGCGCTGCGTCCAGGGCCAGGGCCCGGCCCGGGGTCTTGGCAGTGAGGAACAGCACCTTGTCCAGACGCTGCGGCGCCAGGGCCTTGAGCATCGGGAACAGCGTGCCCAGGGTCTTGCCAATGCCCGTGGTGGCCTGGGCCATCAGGCAGCGCCCGGTGCTGACAGCCTTGAACACCGACTCGGCGAGGTGGCGCTGGCCGGGGCGGAAATCGCCATGGGGGAAGCGTAAGTGGGCGGCTTCGCGGTCACGGGCGGCGCGGTGGTCGCTTTCCTGGGCGGCCCAGTGCAGGAACACCGCGCACTGGCGGTTGAAGAATGCCTCCAGGGCCTGGGCCGTGCAGTGTTCGCTCAAGCAGGTTTCCCGCTCGTTGGTGACATCGAAGTACACCAGGGCCAGGTGCAGGTCGGGCAATTGCAGCTGCTGGCACATCAACCAGCCATACACCCGGGCCTGGGCCCAGTGCAATTGCCGATGGTTGTCGGGCATGGCCGCCAGGTCGCCGCGGTAGGTTTTCACCTCTTCGAGGCGGTTTTGCTGCGGGTCGTAGCCATCCGCCCGGCCCCGCACCCGCAGGCCTTGGTACTGGCCCTCCAAAGCAATTTCGCTTTGATAGCCCGGTGCCCGCCGCGAGGCCACCGTGCGGTGCCCGGCCATGCCTTCCAGGGCCGTGGGCGATGGCGTGAAGCGCAGGTCGAGGTCGCCGCACTTGGCGGTGAATTCACACAGGGCGCGCACCGCCACGCTGTAGTTCATGGCGCCCCCGGCGCCCATTGCACGTAGCACACCGCCACGGGCATGGCGTGTTCTTCGCAGAACGCCAGCCAGCGCAGCTGGTTGTCTTGCAGGCGATCGCCGGGGCCCTTGACTTCGATCATGCGATAGGTTTTTTGCGCGGGGAAAAACTGGATCAGGTCCGGCATACCGGCGCGGTTGGCGCGGATATCCAGCAGCAGGCGATTGAACCACAGCTTCAGGTGCTCAGCCGGCAGGCACGCCAAGGCCTGCTCCAGCAGCGCTTCGCTGAGCGCGCCCCAGAACACGAACGGCGACTGGATGCCGAATTTCTGCCGGTAGCGTTCACCGATAGTGGCCAGATAGCGGCCATCGTCCAGCTCCGCCAGGCAGGCGCGCAGCAACTCACTGCGCCGCTCATGGAAGTCTTCGCTGAGTAGGTCTGCCGGGCCGCGCTGGAACGGGTGGAAGAACGCCCCCGGCACCGGGGCGAAAATCGCCGGCCAGCACAGCAGGCCGAACAGCGAGTTGATAAGGCTGTTTTCCACGTAATGCACGGGTGCGGCGGCAGCGTCCAGGTGAGCCTGCACGCAGAACTCCACCGCCAGCCCCGCTTCGCTCCTGGGCAGGCACAGGTCCAGGCGTTCGGCCGCCTGGGTTTTGCGCCGCGGCTGGGGCGGGCCGCCCAGTTTGCGCCGCAGGCGCGGCAAGGTGCGCAGCAATTGCTGCTGTTCGGCGCCGCTGTGGGGTTGGGCGGCGATGGCTTCGGCCAGGGCCAACGCGGCGCCTGGTTCGCCACCGCGCTCTAGCACGCGGATCAAGCGCAGCCGCGCCCCAGGGTAACTGCTGGCGCGGTACAGCGCCTCGGCGGCGGGCCAGTCGGCCAGGCGCTCGCAGTGCTGGCCGACCTGGAACAGCAACTTGGCCTGGCGCCGTTGCAGCCAGGGGTTGGCGGTGTGCAAGCGGTTTATCCCTTCGATCACTTCCGCCAGGCAGGCGCCCTCTTCAAAGCGGCGCTGGTGCTCGTACAGGTGCAGGTAGCCGTCAACGTCTTCACGGCAGCGCAAACCCCGGGATTCGCTGCAAAATTCGACCTTTTCGTAGACGAACACTCCAAGGTCGGCCAACACGAACTCGGACCAGTCCTGGTGCAGGTTGCCGAAGAACATCAGCCGCAGGCGATCGCACAGCGCCATGATGGTCAGGCCAAACAACCGGTCCTGCACCTGCGGGGCCCATTGGCCGAAGGTTTGTGCGGTGTGGAAGCTAGCTTCCAGGTCTGCCAGCCATTGGCTTTTTTTGCCCTTGGGCCGGGGGATGGCCTCCTTGAAGCACTGGAGGATCTCGGGTTTGAGCAATACCTCGAACAGCTCGGCCAGGCTCAGCGGCACCTGTTCATCGACCCAACCCAGGGCCAGCAAGGGCGCCACGGCTGTGGCGGTGTCGCCGATTTCGCTGTAGCTGAGCTTGCTGGCACGAAAGTGCACGCCCTTGCGCATCACCATGCGCACCAGCAACCCCTGGGCCGGTTGAGGCAATTGCTGGAAGTCGGCGATGAATTGCCGCTCGGCTTCGCTGAGCACGTCGCCATAGCGCTGCTCCAGCCAGGCCAGCACTTGCAGGAAGTTGTGCAGGTAATAGAACGGATGGTCGAGAGGGTTGGACATCACGGATCGAAAGCGCCACGGGTCGAATACTGGTTATACATACAGATAGCAGTTTGTCGCCGTACCTGGCAAACCCAAATGGATGGACGGCTTCACAGTTTTCCCTCGCCGCCGCGAACTTTCTGACACTTTTCAGGACAAAGTGCCATCAATGCTCAATGGTTTTTCCACATGCACGAGGCATATCCATGAAGATCAAGACCCTGGCCCTGGCTGTTCTCGCCACGGCGGCGCTGGCCGGTTGTGCGTCGCCGACGGTGGTCACCCTGCAGAACGGCACCCAGTACCTGACCCGGGATGTACCGGACACCAAGACCGCCGACGGTTTCTATGAGTTCGAGGATATTTCCGGGCGTAAAGTGCGGGTCAAGGCCGACGAAGTGGCCACCGTGCGCAAGGCTGATTGACAGCACCCACGGGGTGCTCCATTTGAACGGTCGAACGTGACATTCCCAAGGCTGGAAACCTTATTCCAGCCACCTGCCCGACAAATACATGACACGCGTCATACTTTTGCCAGGCAATTGCGAAAGGGTTTAAAAAAACCGATTAAATAGCGGCAATCTGATGCTAGGGTTAGCACTCAACGGGCACGGCCAAGCAGGCCCTGTCGTTCCTACCGCGAGCTAAAGGAAGCGCTCAATGACACAGGTGGGCACCCCATGAACAAGACGTTTTCCAACAAGGTGACCTTTCCCAACGCTTGCCAGCTGATGCGTTGGCATTTTCACCCCGTGGGTTTCGAAGCCAGCATGGACGCACCCGGCAGCCTGATTGCCCGGTTGTTCGACCGCGAGAGCGGCGAAACCATGATCGCCATTGCCGGCATCCCTTGCGCGACGGTGATGAACGCCACCGATGTGGAACGGATCATCGAAGCCATCGAGGCTGAGCTTGAGTGCTTTGTACCTCCATCGAGCCTTAAGAGTTTTGGCTAAGCCACTGATTTAAAACAATACTTATCACATTGCAGGACGGCGTCGTTGTGGGGTCGGGCTCGCCCGCGATGGGCTTTCCGGTCGATAGGTATGTCGAATCAGACATCGCCATCGCGGGCAAGCCCGCTCCCACAGGGTGAGCCCAGCCTGCCCCATCAGCCCTTTGCACCCCGCAGGTCATTGAAGAACGGCTTATCCCCCGCCACCCGGTCCGAGGCCTTGGGCTGGTGAGCAGCTCGCCCGTCAGGCCCATCGACATACCAGTAGCAGTGCTTCACCGCCCGGGTAATGCCCACGTAGGCCAGGCGCAGGGTTTCGTCCTGCTGGGCGCTGTCATAGGGCTCGGCGTCGCCGTCACGGCCCAGGCCGGCCAAGGGGTACACCTGGTTCTTGTAGGGCGAACGGGTCAAGTGCTGGCAATCGCCCAGCAGAAAAACCGCATCCGCCTGTAGGCCCTTGGCGCTGTGATAGGTCAGCTGTTTAAGGCGGCGCTGCTCGGGAGGCAAGCTAGAATCCACATTAACTACAGACTGAATATGCTCTTCAATCAATAGCTTATCGCTCATTCCTCGATACAACATCAAGATCGAATCGCCTTGGCGATAATGCTCGATCAAACGCTGGGCCAGGGCCGGGCCATCGCGCTCCAGCACGGTGACCGGCACCAAGGCCTTGGGTTCGCCGCAAGCCTTGGCCTTTTTCCCAGGGATGGTCGCAGCCGCTCGTACGATGTGTTCTGCCGCATCGATGATGTGCTGGTGGCTGCGGTAGTTGTCGCTGAGCATCACCCGGGTGGTAGCAGGCGACGGGAACTCTTTGTTGAACGCCATGAAGTACTGGGGCGAACTGCCGCGCCAACCATAGATCGACTGCCAGTCGTCCCCCACGCACAGCAGCGACGAACGTTGTGCGCCGCGCCCCACGTGCATGGCCGGGCCGCGGCTGCGGATTTCCCGCAGGCTGGCCCGCAGCCACGAGACGATCTGCGGCGAGACGTCCTGGAATTCGTCGATCATCAGGTGCGACAACGGCCGCAGGGTGGCGTCGCCGAGCAGTTTGAAGTTCTGCGGCGAATGTTCGCTAAACAGCGCGAACATGCGGTTATAGGACATGATCGGCGGCGACTGGTCGAGTAAGTGGTCTTCCAGGGCCCGCCAGTACAGGCTCAGGGCCTCGAAGAAGAAACGGTCCGGGTCGTCCTGGGCGAAGCGCATGCGGCCCACGGCCATGGGCACGTCCAGCCCCAGGTTTTCGATAAAACTGGCGGCGGCTACGAAGCAGTCGAGCAAAGGCGCGGAACTGAGCTCACCCTTGACCTTGTAGTCGAAACCCGGCCCGGCGCTGGCATCGCCGCCCAGGGTGGCTAAGACACGTTTTCCTGATTGGTAGTTATCCAACCAAATCAAAGGTTTATCGCAGAAAGCTTGAAACAGCGTGCGTTTAACCGCCCACTCCGCGCGCACCGACAGACGGGCGCCGGGGCGCGTCAGTTGGGCGCTTTCCCCCGGATCGAAGCCGAGCATCACCCAGGCCTCCAACTCGCGGCAGTAGCCGTGGCAATGAAAAGTAGCGCCGTTAATCTGGAAGGTTTGGCGCTTGGCTTCGATGCCCTTGATCGGCCAGGCCTTGGCCTGGCGCCAGAGGTTTTCCACGCTGTCACACAGCTCCACATCGCGCTGGGCCGCCAGTTCGGTCACCGCCACGCGTTTTTGCACGTCCGGGTGGTCACGCTCCAGTTCCTTGAGCTGCAAGGCGTGGCGCGACAGCGGCTTGATGAGGTCGCGAAAACGCGCCTCGCTCTGGAACAGGCGATGGTAGGCGCCATTGAGGTACTGGCGCTGGGTGTCGTTGAGACGCAGGTCGAACGGGTTGCTGTCGGCCTCCTCCTCGCCGCCGCGGGCGTTGAGGTTCTCGAACGCCTGCAAGCGCTCGAACCCCGGCAGGCTGCGCACCATGGGCAGGATGCGCGAGTGAAAGGTGCGCACCAGGTCGCGCCCCTGGGCCGGGCTCAGGGCCAGGCCCCAGAGGGCGAAGGTGGCCATCAGTTTGCGAATGAAGTCCTTGCGCGACTCACGGGTGAAGGTCACCACGGTCAGAGAATCGAGCTCGAAACCCAGGTAGTGGTGCAGCACCAGCACCCGCAGCACCAGAGACGTTGATTTGCCCGCCCCCGCGCCGGCCACTACCGAGGTGGACGGCGTGTCGCTGAAGATCATTTTCCACTGCGCGGCGCTGGGCTGGCTGTGCTCGGGCAATTGCCGCGCCACATCGGCCTTGATGCGTTTTTTCAGCTCCGCCCCCAAGGGCAGGCGCCAGTCGTCGAACAGGTGATCGTCCACGCCAGGAGCCGGGTGCTCTGTGCAGCGCGAATCGCGGATCAACAACACCTGGCGCCCCGCTTCCAGCCCTTCCTGGTGCCCCTCGCGGTAACCGTATTCCACGCCTGCGCTGTGGCCGCTGCGAAAGCCGTCCGCCTGGCCGTGCAGCCACGAAGCGCGGTGCTGGGCGTGCAAGCGGCTCAGGCCATGGCCGAAAAACCGGGCCATCAGGCGTTTGAACAGGGGCATTTGCGCCAGGGGCACGAGTTCGGGAGGAAGTTGGGGGTTGTGCTGCGACACGCTGACTCCTGGGTGTGAGGCGGTGGGGCGCTATGGTCGCGCCATTCGCTGGTGAGTTCTAGTCAAATGCTTGTGGTTCATTGGCTTAGGCGATTCATTGAAGGTGGCGACTGAGTGTTTGGCCAAAAAAAACATCGACAAACCAGATTGATTCAGCGGATTTTTTGCGCTTTTTATCGATGCTTGGCTGATGGAAGATGCCTCCCATCAACCGCGGACAGCCCTTTGGCACGCCGCTACAGGAGACGCTCATGCTGCAACTTCGACCCTTCACTTCCCTGGGCGGCGCCCACCACGGCTGGCTGGATGCCCATCATCACTTTTCGTTCGCCGAGTACTACGACCCCCAACGCATGAACTGGGGCAACCTGCGGGTGTGGAACGACGACGTGATCGCCCCTGGCAGCGGCTTCCCGACCCACCCCCACCGGGACATGGAAATCATCACCTATGTGCGTGAAGGCGCCATCAGCCACGCCGACAACCTGGGCAACAAAGGCCGCACCGAGGCTGGTGATGTGCAGGTGATGAGCGCCGGCACTGGCATCGCCCACAGCGAATACAACCTGGAAACCACGCCCACGCGGATTTTCCAGATCTGGATTGTGCCCAGCGAAGCCGGCTCGCCGCCGTCGTGGGGCGCCAAGCCTTTCCCCAAAGGCTTGCGCGAAGGGTTTGTGACCCTGGCCAGCGGCAAGGACGGCGATGACCAGAGCCTGCGCATCCGTGCCGACGCACGGCTGGTGGCCGCCAACCTCAAGGCCGGGGAAAGCGCCGAGTACAGCCTCGACGCCGGGCGCCGGGCGTACCTGGTGCCCGCCACCGGGGTAATCGAGGTCAATGGGTTACGGGCTCAAGCCCGGGATGGGGTGGCGATCGAAGACGAGCGGGTGTTGCGCGTCACCGCGCTGCAAGACAGCGAGGTCGTACTGGTCGACCTCGCCTAGCCACCGTTGTTGTAGCAAGCGGGCTTGCCCGCGCGGGGGCGCAAAGCGCCCCTCGCGTGTAGCACCTGGCCGGTTTTTTACGGCCGCTGTGCGCCCGAGCGCAAGCATGCAGAGGTGCCCTGCCCCTACGCGCTGATCGCGCCATCGACCAGGGCCTGGGCTTCTTGCACCAGTTGCTGGAGGTGGGCGTCGCCGAGGAAGCTTTCGGCGTAGATCTTGTAGATGTCTTCGGTGCCCGAGGGGCGTGCGGCAAACCAGCCGTTTTCGGTCATCACCTTCAAACCGCCAATGGCCTGATCGTTGCCCGGGGCGTGGCTGAGGATGCTTTGAATCGGCTCCCCCGCCAGTTCGGTGGACGTGACCTGCTGCGGCGACAGCTTGCCCAGCAGGGCTTTTTGCTGCGGGTTGGCCTTGGCATCGACGCGCACGGCGAAGGGCTCGCCCAACTCGTCGGTGAGGGCGCGGTAGGCCTGGCTCGGGTCGCGGCCGGTGCGGGCGGTCATTTCGGCGGCCAACAGGGCCGGGATCAAGCCATCCTTGTCGGTGCTCCAGACCCCGCCATCACGGCGCAGGAACGAGGCGCCGGCGCTTTCTTCGCCGCCAAAGCCCAGGGAGCCGTCGAACAGGCCTTCGGCAAACCACTTGAACCCCACCGGCACTTCGTAGAGGCGACGCCCCAGGCGCCGAGCCACGCGGTCGATCAAGCCGCTGCTGACCACGGTCTTGCCCACGGCCGCATCGGCGCGCCAATGCGGGCGGTTCTGGAACAGGTAGTCGATGGACACCGCCAGGTAGTTATTGGGGGCCAAGAGGCCACCACTGGGAGTGACGATGCCGTGGCGGTCGTGGTCCGGGTCACAGGCGAACGCCACGTCGTAGCGGTCCTTGAGGCCGATCAGGCCCTGCATGGCATGGCTGGAGGACGGGTCCATGCGGATCTGCCCGTCCCAGTCCACGCACATGAAGCGGAACGTCGGGTCGACGCTGGTGTTGACCACGTCCAGGTCCAGGCGATAGTGCTCGGCAATCGCCGACCAGTAGCGCACCCCGGCGCCGCCCAGCGGATCGACGCCCAGACGCAGGCCGGCGTTGCGGATGGCCTCCAGGTCGATGACGTTGGCCAGGTCTGCCACGTAGGTGTTGAGGTAGTCGTGGCGGTGCGTGGTGTCGGCCTTGAGGGCCTGGGCGTAGCTGATGCGCTTGACCCCGGCCAGCCGCGCGGCCAGCAGTTCGTTGGCCTTGGCCTCGATCCACTTGGTGATATGGGTGTCGGCCGGGCCGCCGTTGGTGGGGTTGTACTTGTAGCCACCGCTCTGCGGCGGGTTGTGGGACGGCGTGATAACGATGCCATCGGCCAGGCCCGAGACGCGGCCGCGGTTGTAGCACAGGATGGCGTGGGAGACGGCCGGTGTGGGCGTGTACTCGTCGCCCTCGGCGATCATCACCGTGACGCCGTTGGCAGCGAACACTTCCAGGGCACTGGTGCCGGCCGGCGTGGACAAGGCGTGGGTGTCGATGCCGACGAACAGCGGCCCGTCGATGCCTTGGGCCTGGCGGTACAGGCAGATCGCCTGGCTGATGGCCAGCACATGCCATTCGTTGAAGCTCAGTTCAAAGGAGGTGCCGCGATGGCCGGAGGTGCCAAAGGCCACGCGTTGGGTTGGCACACTGGCATCCGGTTGGCCGGTGTAATAGGCCGTCACCAGTCGCGGGATATCGACCAACAAATGTGCTGGTGCCGGTTTGCCCGCCAAAGGACTGACTGTCATGCAAAACCTCGGGAAAAGGAGAGATCGGGGGAAAGTCGTGCAGTTTACTGGCACTTTGACCACCCGGCGACCGTATCTATCCCCTGCCCTGCAAGTTGTTTTGCCGCACCCGGCGGTTCAGTCCAGCCATTCCAGGCGCAGGGCGTCGGCCAGGCTGCCCAACGCCGCTTCCAAATTGTGGGGGCCGCTGTAGGTGTGGCTCAGGCGCAAGCTCTGGGTGTGGAAACCGCAGATACTGAACAACTCCCCCGGCGCCACGACAATGCGCTGTTTGAGGAGGCGCTGGAACACCCGACGCACGTCCACCGGGCGCACCGAGCGCACCCACAGCGTGGCGCCACCGGCCGGCAGCGACCATTGCAGCGAATCGGCGAAGCGCTCTTGCAGCAGTTGCACCATTTGCTGCATACGTTCCTTGAGCATGCGCCGCAGGATCGACAGGTGCTGGTCGAGGCGGCCATTGGCGTACAGGCGGGCGATCGCCTTTTGGCGGATCGGCGACAGGCGAAAGGCCCGCAACAGGAAGTGGCGCTGCAGCTCGACGCTCAACTGGCGCGACAGCAGGTAGCCGTAAGGCGCCTCCGGGCCGATGGTTTTCTCGAAAGTGGAGAACACGATCAGGCGATCGGCGCTGACCAGGTCGCGCAGGCGCCACTGCGCCGGCTGGAAGGCCAGTTCGCCGTAGGTGTCGTTTTCCAGCACCCAGCAGCCACTGACCTCCAGCAGGTGGGCCAGGCGCCGCCGCTCGTTGACCGGCATGCGGGCGCCGGTGGGCATGTTGATGTCCGAGGACAAGAGCACCAGGCGTACGTCCTGGATGTCGAACAGGTGCACCAGGTTCGCCAGGTCGAGGCAGCCGTCGTCCTTGAGGGGCAATTCGATCACCTGCACCCCGGCGCTTTGCAGCAGGCGCAGGATCGCCCAGTCACAGGGCGACTCCACCAACACGGTGGCGCCCTTGAGGGCCAGCACGTTGATAAGGATTTCCAGTACCCCGCGCAGGTCTGCGCCGATGTAGACGTCGTCGGCGTGCCAGCAACGCAGGGGCGATGTGGTGTAACGCGCCGCCAGGGCGGTGCGCAGTTCCAGTTCGCCGCACGGTTGGGACAGGCTTTGCGACTGGCGCGGGTATTGGCGCACCAGTTCGCGCTCGAGCAGCAGCAAGGGGCTGTCCAGCGATTGCAGCAGGGCCGGTTCGTCGTTGCACAGCACCAGCATGTCGGGGCGGCGTGTGCTGACGTAGAGAATTTCCAATAAGTCGGCGCCGCTGCTGTAGGCGCTGTAGGTGGAGACGGGGAGCGCGTAATAGCCGGACTTGGCCACCGAATACACCCGCCCTTCCTTTTCCAATAGCGAATAGGCGTACTGGATCGTTGAGATCGAGACATTCAGGCGATCAGCCAAATGGCGCAGGGAAGGCAACTTGACCCGCGCATCGGTGCCAACTTCGCTGATGAGGTTGGTCAGGTAACGGTAGACCGCCTGATAGGCGAAGTCCGTCTGGCGCACGCCTCTCATGGGCAACCACCGCCAGCCCAGGGAGCACAGGTGCAAAACCATCCCTGACGAAGCCGGGCCGGTTTGCAGGCATTACACATGGGTTTCAACGCCCGATCGGCTCTTCAAGCGCCACGTCGCTACGCTCACCCAGGTGCCGGGCCACGCCAGTTTCCGGCAGCGGCGGGAGGTTGCTGTCGTGGGCAGGCAAGGTGTACAGCTTGCCCAACAACGGCAGTGGCAAACCGCTGACGTCTCCCAGCCACTGGACCACTTGGTCCATCGCCGGCTCGCCGCGCAACGCCTTATGCACCTCTGCCAGGCCCACCAACATCTGCGGGTGGCAGGCGCGCATGAACCGCTCCAGGCCCGCCGCGCCATTGACGAACGGCGCGAACAGCAGGCACACCAGTTGCACCTCGCTCAAGCCTAGGCTTTGGCTGAGTAGCAGGTCGGCCTGCAAGCGCCGATCTTCGATGCGCTCGGGAGTGCTGTAGTCGCTCAAGGTCAACTGGATCAGGTTCTCGCAGAGGTTTTTCTTGCGCATCAGCACCGTGGTCAACTGCAGGTACTGACGCACCCCTTCTTCGTAGCTCAAGCCATTGACGTAGCGCGCCTGCAAGCCATAGGCATGGGTCATCAACAGCGGGCTGGCGTAGAGGTTTTCGCAGGGGGTGTCCCAGTGCATGCCGAGGAACTCGCATAGCAGGGATTCACGCGCCCCTTCGCTCTCGCTGACCAAGTCGTGCAGGCCCAAGTAGGACACCGGGCGGCGTACCTCGAAGTGCCCAGGGGCGTGGTCGCAGGTTTCGCTCAATTGTGGGCAGAGCTGGCGATAGTAGTCCTGGCCAAAGTCATTCAGGGCCCGGAACAGATCACCGAAGTCCAGCACTGCGCGGCTCTCGCCGCGCTGGCCAAGCTGTCGCGCCGCCACCACAAAGGCTTGCAAGTACTGGCGCTGCTCACGGGGGCTGTGGCTGCTGACCAGGGTATCGACGGCCTCGTTCCAGTACGCCACTTTGCCCAGAAAATTACCCGAGGCCAGGCGATGGCTGTCCCCCATTTCCAAGTGCCGGTCACTGGCTGCCAGGTGGCCGCTCATCAATACATTGCGCCGGTACAACTCACGACCTTGGGGCGACAGCGGGGCCTGATGGTTGAACGCCAGTACCTCGGCACCATCAAGCATCAACACTTCCACCCGCGGATCGTCGTAGACGAACAATGCGCTGAAGCTGCGATGGATATTGTTCAGCGTCGCCTGCTCCTGGCCGGGATGACGCAGGGTGGCCACCCGCAGGTTGAAGGTCGCGGGCGCGCGCCCGGCGATGCTCAACTGGGCGGCCCGCAGGAAGGCCAGGGTGTAGCTGCTTTCGCGGGTGCCGGAGTGGGTCACCAGCACCTTGTGCCCGCCAATGTGCTCCATCCCGCCGGCCTCGACCACCAGGCGCTGGATAAACAGCTGCAACGCGGTGCGCTCACCCCGGGAGAAGAAGCCCAGCAAGCGATGCAGCACCTGCTGGTACACATAGTTCATGGCTTGATCGTGAATAGTAGTCATGGTCGATGTACCTGAATTTGCAAAATATCAGTGGCAAGCGAACAACCTCGATTTGAGTCGTGGGTTGCCGCTAAAGTTAAAGTGTGCGCCCAGGTGGGGGGCATTCAGTTACCAAATATTAACACTGCACCAAACTAGCAGCCTTACCAGGAAGGAACTAAAGTTGCCTAAGAATATTCCTACAACAACCTACAACCAATGATTACATTGTTTTTTAGACAGCACTTATACCGCACACTCAAGCCAACTAACCGGCCCACCATGATTTCCTTAAACCTCGGCCGCAACCCTTGCCCTGCAAGCTCTTCACGAACTAGAGCAGTGCTGCGCCGATATAAAACAAGCTCGTCAGTCATGACTCATTCCTTGAGATGAAAGTGATAATTCAATTATCAAGGCTTACTTAATGAATGGAAGATACAGATTTACGCGAAAAACCAGTTCAGATACTCAGACCAGCATATCTGCATGAAAAAGTTGTCGTTAATAGATCGTCAAAGGCCCGCCCACTCGTTCGCCCTTCAAGACTAACGACAATGCGCGGATGCGCGGATCAAATAATAAGGATGGGGCGCAACGTCAGCTAACTACGCGGCCCCAAACTGCGAGCAAAAAAACGCCAGCGCCGCAGGTTCGGGCGCTGGCGCTGGGAACCACCTTCAGCGTGCGACGATGTGCAGCGCCACCCGTTCGCGGCAAGGGCACTCGTCCATGTAGCGGTGGGCCTTCACGAACTCGTCGAAGGCGAACACGGTGGTCTTGAGCGGCACCAGCACGCGGTCGGCGGTGAGCTGGTTGATGTCGCGTAAGGCTCGTTGCAGCGCCACCTGGTCCTGGGCAATGCCCAGTTCCGGCTTGCCGGTAAAGTTACCGATGCAGTGCACAAAAAACTGGATGTTCTTCTGGAACGCCGCGCAGGCCGGGAACGGTGTCTGGTTACCGCCCTGCAACCCATAGAGCACCAGGCTGCCACGGGGCGCCAAGACGTCGCCCAACATCGACATCTGCGGCCCGCCGAGGCCATCGAACACCACGTCGACGCCGCGGTTGTCGGTGAACTTGTTGACCTGCATGAGCAGGTCCTGCTCTTCGGTGACGATGACCTTCTCGGCCCCCAGGCTCAGCAGGTATTCGCGCTCTTCGGCGGTCTTGGTCGCGGCAATCACCCGCACGCCCAGGGCCTTGCCCAGTTGTACGAAGGAGGGCCCGGCACAGTGGCTGGCGTCGGTGACCAGGGCGAACTGCCCCGGTTTGACCCGCGCCAGGTCAACGTAGGCAAAGTAAGCGATCAACAGCGGCGTGTAGTGCACGCTGGCTTGGATGGGGCTCAACACATCGGGGTAACGGGTCAAGGCGCTGCGCGGCAGCACGATCACTTCGCCGTACACCGGGTAATCATTGGGGCTTTCGGCCGGAAAACTGGCGACCTTGTCACCCACCGCCAAGTCCTCGACGCCCTCGCCGACCGCCGTCACCACCCCGGCCATTTCATGGCCCAGGCCCGAAGGCAAACGGGCGTGGGAAGACGCCAGGTTCTGCCGCCAGAGAACGTCGTACCAACTGATGCCGATCGCTTCGACACGCACCTGCACTTCACCCGGTGCGGGCAACGCGGGCGCATGCTCTTCGCATTTGAGCACGTCGGCTGCGCCAAACTTGTGAAAACGGATCGTGCGGGACATCGCAAACCTCGTCAAAAGTAACCTCTAATGCCCTGAACTTTATCCGGGCTTTCTGGCCAAGACTACCCGTGGCTATTAATAGTCGACATGTCTGTCATCGATTCCGCGACGCATACAGACCAGAAAACAGAACCATCAACGTAGGAAAAATGAATTAGCCGGTGCAGAGTAGCAGCCTTTGCCCGTAAGATTCACGCCGACCGTTGTTCTCAACGGGCAGCTCTCGTCAAGCGTACCGCCACGCTTGGCCGATTTTGCCAGGACACCCGATGAACCGTAACGACCTGCGTCGAGTCGACCTTAACCTGTTGATTGTGTTCGAAACACTGATGCACGAGCGCAGTGTGACCCGAGCTGCGGAAAAACTGTTCCTCGGCCAACCGGCCATCAGCGCGGCCCTCTCGCGCCTGCGCGGGCTGTTCGACGACCCGCTGTTCGTGCGCACTGGGCGCAGCATGGAACCCACCGCCCGAGCAGTGGAAATCTTCGCCCTGCTCTCCCCGGCCCTGGACTCGATTTCCACCGCTGTCAGCCGCGCCGCCGAGTTCGACCCGGCCACCAGCACCGCGGTATTTCGCATTGGCCTATCGGACGATGTGGAGTTCGCCCTGCTGCCCATGCTGCTCAAGCGCCTGCGCGCCGAAGCGCCGGGCATCGTGTTGGTCGTGCGCCGGGTCAACTACATCCTGATGCCCGGCTTATTGGCCTCAGGGGAAATTTCCATCGGCGTGAGCTACACCACCGACCTGCCGGCCAACGCCAAGCGCAAGATCCTGCGCCGCAGCCTGCCCAAGATGCTGCGTGCCGACAGCGTGCCCGGCGCCCTGAGCCTGGACGACTTCTGCGCCCGCCCTCACGCCTTGGTGTCATTCGCCGGCGACCTGAGCGGGTTCATCGATGAAGAACTGGAAAAACTCGGCCGCAAGCGCCATGTCGTACTCGCCGTACCGCAGTTCAACGGCCTGGGCACCCTGCTGGCCGGCACCGACATCCTCGCTACCGTACCCGACTACACCGCACAAGCCCTCACCGCCGCCGGCGGCCTGCGCGCCGACGACCCGCCCCTGCCGGTACGCAGCTTCGAGCTGCACATGGCCTGGCGCGGTTCCCAGGACAACGACCCCGGTGAGCGCTGGCTGCGTTCGCGGATTCAGATGTTTTTTGGGGACCCCGATAGCCTGTAACGGAATTCCACTAAATTCCATAAAACCGTTTAATAACAAAAAGTTATTGGTTATTTAAGTCCATAGCCGCCTGTCTAAATCCAATGGATTCCACGACTCATGGGGGCATAATTGGGGGCAAATTTCGGTTCCTTAAAAAGGATGCCCCCACCGATGCCCCCACCGATGCGCCCAGATAATGCGGTTGTTTTCAAACGAAAACTCAGCGATGCCTTGATCCGGTCACTGACCGAACCTGGCAAACACGCCGATGGCGAAGTTCCTGGCCTCTACTTGGAGGTGAGGGCGTCGAGTAAGGTCGGCAAATCTCCTTCCAAGGTTTGGCGATTGAAGTATCGGCTGCATGGGAAGGAAAACCGCTTCTCCATCGGCGCTTACCCCGAGATTAGCCTCAAGGAGGCGCGCGACATTGCCCGCGGCGCACGCCGCGACGTGGCTAACCACACCGCTCCGCTCAAGGCCAAGACCGCCAAGATCGAGGCACAGTTGCTCAATGAAGAGCGCACCTTCGCTTACGTGGCCGAGCAATGGTTGGCATTCAAGTCTGCCGAACTGGTGACCAAATCCATCTCGGGCTTTACCGGAGCGCTGAACAACCACATCTTGCCTGCCATTGGCAAAAAACCGATCAGCGAGATCAAGTTGGAGCACATCACTACGATCATCACTGAGTTGCGCCGCCAGCGGACCATGGCCATGGCCCGGCGCGTGCGCACCATCATACGTGCCGTTCTGGGATTTGCCGAAGGTCGCGGCTGGGTGGAGCGCAACGTGGCGCTCAGCAACATTGAGGAGTTGAAGATTCGCCACATCGTGACCAGCAACCCGGCGATCGAAAGGCCGTCCGACCTAGGCAGGTTTCTTCTACGCCTTGATGACTGCAACGACGGCAGCGTAGCCGCAGCAATGCGGCTGCTGGTCATGTTGCCGGTTCGCCCAGGCGAACTGGTGCAGATGCGCTGGGAAGATGTCGACTTGGTGGGCGCCGATTGGCGTTATGTGGTGAGCAAGACCAAGCACCTGGACAAGAGCAAACACATCGTGCCGCTGCCTGAGCAAGCGTTGGTCCTGTTACGAGAGCTACATAAAACCCGCGTGGTGGATGAAGACGGCAAAGGCTGGGTGTTCGTCTCGCCGGTCTATCCAGGCCGCCCCATTAATCCTACCTCCATGCTCAAGTCCTTCCAGCGTATCTGGCCTGAGTACGACATCACTGCCCACGGCTTTCGCGCTACCTACCGGACCATTGCCCACGAGCACTTGGGTATAGACCCCATCGTGCTCGAACTGTCGTTATCCCACCGTATGCCAGGCGCGTTGGGAGCTGTGTATGCGCGCGCGCAACTGCTGGTACAGCGCCGGGAGGCGGCTCAACAATGGGCTGACTACCTAGACCAACTGCGGCACAACGCAGCTCAAGTGAGGAAAGACTGACGACACAGCGAAAACAATCAAAAGATTTGAGCTGGAAACGATATTGATAGCCCATTTGCTCGCCCATCGCTTGCCTGAATTCCGGGCCAAATATCCAGAAATCACACTTTAGATGTCTGCACAGCCTCAACAGGTATCGTTGAGCCGACGCGAAGCTAGGTGGCATTACGCCTGACCCGTCCCGAAGAACCCAATGATGTTGTGCGCAAAATTGGCCATATTCCGTATGCCTTGCATGCCAGTCCCAACTACACATTCTTTGATAGTCCAGACAGGTGGGCATTCATCGTTTACGACGCACAATTTGTGGATCTGCCGCAACAGCAGTGGCTTCTGAACATTGCTGGCGAGCGTCGAATTGGATGTGATCTAAGCGATGTTAGTAGTCAATTGGTGGTTGCATGCTCTGGAGCTGGGATTGCTGGATCACCAAGATTTCTCGGCGATGCACAACCAGGACTGAAACGCATCGAATATGACGGCGCACCCTTTTCAAGGGACGTCTGGCTAGTGGTTCACCACGATTTGAAACGCTCGGTTCCTATCAGAGCTGTGATGGACTTTCTTACCCACACGTCAAAATCCGTACGCCTGTAATTGCTGACAGCCTCAAACACTGAATATCCCTGGAGCCCGATCTCGAAGATGGCGCTATACCCAGTAAAACTGAACAGACTAAGATTGACCGCCTCGCCTGAGCAGAAACGGATCGTAAAACCCCTGACGCTGCGTGGCGCATCAGGGGTAAATTTAACAAGCCTTTATGTTTTTAGGCGCATCAGTTTTCGGTCAAAGGAGCTGCTGGCAACGGCGGCTGACTGCGCTGCCACACCGAACCGTAGCGGGTGTATTGCGGAGGCACAGGGATAGCTGTGCGCAACTCATCGGCGGCAGTGCGAGCCCAGAAGGGATCTCGCAACATATCTCGGCCAACCAGCACTATGTCTGCCCTACCGTTCTGGACGATCTCTTCCGCCTGACGACCACTTTCGATCAGGCCCACCGCCCCCGTCATGATGCCCAGTTCACGACGCAGCAATTCAGCCGCAGGAACCTGGTAGGCAGGAAAAGCGTTCACTTTGACCATTGCAATGCCACCCGATGAACAGTCGATGAGGTCAACTCCCTGCTCTTTCATCCACTTGCCGTAGATCAGGAAATCTTCAGGAGTATTGCCGCCTTCGGTGTAATCGGTCGAAGAAATACGGACAAACAACGGGCCTTTCCATTCGGAGCGAACAGCGTCAATTACTTCTCGGACGATACGATAACGATTCTCGTGACTGCCGCCATATTCGTCGGTGCGATGGTTAGCCAGCGGAGAGAGAAACTCGTTCAGGAGGTAGCCATGTGCGGTATGTACTTCTACAACATCGAAACCAGCTTCGCGGGCGCGACGTGCGCCTTGGCGGAATGCCTCAACGACGCCTTTGATGCCGTATAGGTCGAGCGCCTGAGGTACTTGCGAATCCTTGGTAAACGGAATAGCCGATGGGGCAATAGACGGCCCCGGAACGCCCAACTGACGACCTGCGTGGCCCAGCTGACAGCCTGCCTTGGCGTCAAAGCGTTGAATGGTTTTGACCAGCCTTGCCAGCCCCTCAACTTGTGCATCGTCCCAGATACCGATATCGCCGGGGCCAATAACGCCGTTGCAAAGGATGGCTGTGGTTTCCAAAAAAACGAGCCCTGCGCCGCCCAATGCTCGAGCACCGTAATGCACGGTATGAAAATCAGTGACGCATCCGTCTTCGCTTGCCGAGTGCATGCACATTGGAGACATTGCAATTCGGTTGCGAAGTGTTAACCCACCAATGGTTACGGGTTCAAAAAGTTTTGCGGCCAAAATTCAGATACTCCAATAGTTTGCTCAAGAATGCGCGGGGCACGTGCTTCTGCTCTCTACGCGTTTTGAACAAGGCTATCGAAGATAATAAAAACGTAAATACTGCAAAAATTTGCATATAGTACGCTTAAGCGTACTGCAAGAGGCCGAGCAACTGGCCTTAAGCTTCTAGCTAATCATGGGGGCGATGTCGGACTTTCCGCCAGGTGGCTGCTCGTCCGCCCTCATCTGAGCGGCAGTGGTCATGCCCCGACGCTTCAACCACGCATCTCCCCAGTCACATAGTCCCAGGATAAAAGGCTCAAGGCTTCGGCCCTCATCACTAAGTGCGTATTCGACCTTGGGCGGTACTACTGGGTAGACAGTTCGCACTAGGAGACCGTCTTCTTCCATATCCCGAAGCTGCTTGATCAGCAACCTAGGCGGCACTCCAGTGAGACGTCGCTGCAATTGGTTGAAACGGTGTGTGCCATCCAGTAGCAGGTGATAAAGGATTACGCCCTTCCACTTTCCACCCATGATGTGCAGTGCGGCCTCTATAGAGCACCCAGGGGCACCATCATAATTACGAAGCTTGGTCACAACGGTCTCCAAAGGGCAGTACGCTTTATGGCACTACCTACAAATTTATGGCGTTTTTCTAACAAGACCCAGTGACTGTACCACGTCCGAAGTGGCCAACACGTCTTGGGCCGATTACTCTCGGCTGCACCACCTACAAGGGATAGGTTGATGATTAAGCACACCCTACCTGACGCTGCTAGTCTTCCAGTTCACTCCGAGGAAATGTCGACATGTCAGCCCCTCCCCAATTACCGGACATACTTGAAACCCTCCACGAAAACGAACTCGCGCTTGCCGACGCCATTGAGTCGATAGCAATGTGGATAGATCAGAGGGGATCCATCGGCGTTTCCAGCACCGCCCTCGGTGGTATCACCACGCTCGAATTGAATGCCGAGTCCGTCAGAAAGGGCATTGAACCACCGAGAGAAACCGCCAAATGAAACCTAGTTACTCATTCTCTGTATCGCTTGAGAATCGATACCTCATGAAAGGATTCTCGTGATGCTGATCAAAATCGAAGAGGCAGAGACGCCCGAAGACTGGCTCGTGTGGATGAATGCATGGCGCGTTAAGTTTCACAGTTATGCCGAAGCCGAAGCCTTCGTCAAAAGGCTGGAGGGTCGCATAAATGCAGCCCACCCTTTACCTATCAGCATAAGTAGACCTATGGCTGAAGTGTCTTGAAGAGAATTCGTTGCCAGATCAAAAAACGTCATCGCTTTGTAACCCTCCAGCCGTAATACTGCGTCTATTCAACGCCTGCTGTTTTTTCTGCTGCCACATTAGGCGGCTTTTTTTTGCCTGAGGACTTTGGCAGCAATTTCTCCAGGTCAGCTAACTGAGCGTCAGCTTTCTCGAGCGCCGTCGCGGCGCATCGCCGCCAGACCTCTTCCAGCTGGTGTAGATCTGATTCGACCAATGCTTTTTGACACCACTGATAATGGTCGTGCCAGGCACCCAGGGCCGATTGAAGGGCCTTGAGAGAGCTTGCCGCCTTACCCGAAAGCGGTGACAGCTTGGGAAAAGCCTCTGTCAGGTAGCGAGTTCGCTTGACCAGGATTCTCAACTCGTGCCGATCAGATTCAGCGTCATCTACCGCCGCATGCAATCGGTCGATCTGCTTAGTCAGTGATTTTTCAATTTGAGACTGGACGTGCTGCAAACCGCCGTTGATCTCAGCCAAGCGAAAGATTGAAGGCCACTCATCCAACTGAGTGAACAGATTCTTGAGGGCCGGGCTTTTTAGAATCTTTGAATAGTCATAATCCAAGTGCGCTTTGCGGAACTGCGCAAGGTCAGGAAAGCCCCTTTCCTCTAGCTCCTCAATCAACACCTCAAGATCGCGCGCCGGCGTGGTTAGCCTTCCGACTTCCGCCGCAACATTATTCAGCGCCATGACTTCGCTAATCGAACGCATCGGTCGGAGTAGGCTCCGGATGCGCCTCACAGATATTCTGAGGTCATGCAAAGCCTCGCTGTCAGTCCTCGCTTCCAACCGTGCACGGGAGTGATACAGGGCGATCTGAAGGGTCAGTATCTCAGCAACGAACTCGTCAACGAAGGACATGCAGTCATCTCTTTGAAGCGTTATGGATACGAGCTTAGCAGAAGCGCAAGTCGTCAAATATTGATCCTGCTCGCGATTTGATAAGGCCATCAATGACCTAGCCTGAATGCTATGATGGTCGTGTGCCTATAAGCGCCCAGGTGGGCAACGAGCTCTACGCGAGCAACGGCCTGGACCGTGGCCATTTGGTGCGCAGGCAAGACCCTATAGGGGCGAAGAAGCGACCATCGCCAACCTCGACACTTTTCACTTCACTAACTGCTCGCCGCAGATGAGCGCGTTCAACCAGAAGACCTGGTTGGAACTTGAGGAGTACATTCTCGACAATACACGGCGCTGGAAGGCCCGAGCCACTGTATTTACAAGCCCGGTGCTGGCTGAAGATGACCGTGTTTACCGTGGTGTCAAAATCCCCAAAGCATTCTGGAAAGTGGTGGCCTATTTGGGGGATGACGGCAAACCTTCCGCTAGCGCTTATATGATCGACCAGAGCCGTCACCTCGATCAGTTGGACTCGGTGTTTGGCCAACTCAGAACCTACCGCCGCAGCGTGTTGCAAATCGAGCAAATGGCCTGTATTCGTCTTGCCAACTTGGCCGACTATGACGGGTTCAGCAACGAAGAACGCGCGACGGGCACGCACATTGAAGCGCTTATCCAAGGAACAGAGGATATCCGGCTTTGAGCAACATAGCCGCAGGTGGACAAAGCTTATCTGTGCTGTGATGCAGGCTACTTGCCTTAGAACGGTGCTTGGGCCAAGTTTGAACCGGACGTCAATAAGTAACGCGGGTGTGGTCAGCTAACCGTCAATACCGTCTGTGAGTCGGCGATTTTGCAAAGGTCGTAGGGCGTTATGTTGATTCCTCGCACCAGTCGCTTCAATACCTGAGTACCCACTACGTCGAGGTCAATGATATTGAGGCATGCAGAGTCCTGCTTCAGAGAACTCATGATATGACGATCTGAACCCATAGCCCAGGCCAGCAACACACGGCCAACCGCGTCGTGGCTGACGAGTAGAAGCGATCTCCATGCTGGCTCGCCAATGAGCCGAAAAAATTGCTCAAGCACCCGATTTTCAAAGCTGTCCCAATGCTCTCCCCCCAAAAATGTGCCATCACCTTCGCCTATGGTTTCGTAGGCCTGGCATACTCGGTCATCAGGGTGCTGTGGGGTGATTTTACTGAAGCAACCTGCTTTTATATCGCTAAACGCTTTAGCTTGCTCAAGCATGCTTTCCTGCTCGTCCAGCAAGATATTTGCGGTTTGTCGAGCACAAGAATAATCGGAGCACACAGCCCGATCGAAAGCCACATGTTGCATCATCACCGAGAGCTCTCGGGCCTGACGAACTCCTTTATCAGACAGGTCGACACTCCGAGGATCCAGCGCCATACCGTCATCGCTTAGCCGCTTCACATCCCCGCTAATGACTAGATAACAACGTCTCCTGCGAAGATTCGCCGGGTAGACCGGAGTATGTTCGGCTGCATGTGCGTCGATTTTCATAGCGCCACCCTGTGATTGCTTATGCTTAGGGAATCTCCGAACAAGTTTTCAAATGTGCTGAAATACGCCTGACCACCTGATCCGAGCCGCCTATGAGCCAGATGAGCTTTTCCGATTTCGAATACGCCGGCAAGCGCAAGCAGACACGCCGCGAAC